>JAHEHW010000461.1 GCA_024639745.1 Salaquimonas sp.
GGGGTCAGAAAAGCGGCAGCCGGTATTCAATCCCGCAACCGGCGAAGAATCTGCAATCCTGCCGCTATCGACGGTGGATGAAGTCAATCAGGCGGTTGCCAATGCCAAGGCCGCTCAACCGGAGTGGGGCAAGACGCCGCCTCTCAAACGCGCACGCTATCTTTTCAAATTCAAGGAGTTCCTCGACCGTAATGCCGACGATCTGGCGCGGGAGATCTCCAAAGAACACGGCAAGACCCATGACGATGCGCTCGGCGAAGTAACGCGCGGCATCGAGGTTGTCGAATTCGCCTGCGGTATTCCTCAGTTGTTGAAGGGCGAGTTTTCACGCAATGTCGGGCCAGCCATCGATTCCTATGCCGACCGCCAGCCGCTGGGCGTCGTTGCAGGAATCACGCCGTTCAACTTTCCCGCCATGGTGCCGATGTGGATGTATCCAGTTGCCGTTGCGTGTGGAAATACCTTCGTTCTGAAGCCTTCGGAGCGCGATCCCTCCGCGCCGATGCTTGCCTGGGACCTGTTCACGGAAGCGGGGTTCCCAGACGGCGTTCTGAATGTCGTTCATGGGGACAAGCTGGCCGTCGATACGCTGCTCGATCATAAGGACGTGAAGGCGATCAGCTTCGTCGGCTCAACGCCGATCGCCGAATATGTCTATTCACGTGGAACCGCTGCCGGCAAGCGCGTTCAGGCGCTGGGCGGGGCGAAGAACCACATGATCGTGATGCCGGATGCCGATCTCGACCAGGCTGCCGATGCCCTGATGGGCGCGGGCTACGGCTCTGCCGGCGAGCGCTGCATGGCGGTTTCGGTGGCGGTGCCGGTCGGCCAGGAAACGGCAAACGCGCTCGTCGAAAAACTCAAACCCCGTGTCGAGGCGTTAAAGATCGGTCCGTCTACCGACAAGGATGCCGAGATGGGACCGGTCATCACCAAGCAGCATCAGCAAAAGGTGCTCGGCTATATTGACCAGGGCGTTTCGGAAGGAGCGGATCTCGTCGTCGACGGACGCGGCTTCTCGCTGCAGGGATATGAAAACGGCTATTTCGTCGGCGGGACGCTTTTCGATCGCGTCACCACCGATATGAAGATCTACAAGGAAGAGATATTCGGTCCAGTTCTGTCTGTGGTTCGCGCAGGCGATTACGACGAAGCCGTCAAGATGATCGACGAACATGAATACGGGAATGGCACCGCCATTTTCACCCGGGATGGCGATGCGGCGCGCGACTTTGCCGACCGTATCGAGGTCGGCATGGTCGGCGTCAATGTGCCGATCCCGGTGCCCGTCGCTTATCATTCCTTCGGCGGCTGGAAGCGCTCGCTGTTCGGTGATCACTCGATTTACGGGCCCGAAGGCGTCCACTTCTATACACGGTTGAAGACCGTTACAACACGCTGGCCGAAAGGCATCAAGGAAGGCGCCGTCTTTACCTTCCCGAGCAACAACTGATGAAGATGACCAGGGGAAACCATGGCTAATAATCCAAACGCACCCGGGGAAAACCTGCGCATCAATGGCGACCGGCTCTGGGACTCGATCCACGAAATGGCGAAGATCGGTCCTGGCATTGCCGGAGGCAGCAACCGCCAGACGGTGACCGATGAAGATGGCGAGGGCCGTAAACTGTTCCAGAAATGGTGCGAGGATGCCGGGATGTCCATGGGCGTCGACCAGATGGGCACCATGTTCATGCGGCACGAGGGAACCGATCCGGACGCCCTGCCTGTCTATGTCGGTTCTCATCTCGACACGCAGCCAACCGGCGGGCGCTATGACGGCGTGCTCGGCGTGCTCGGCGGGCTCGAAATCATCCGCACGCTCAACGATCTCAACATAAAGACGAAGCATCCCATCGTCGTGACCAACTGGACCAACGAAGAAGGCACCCGCTTTGCGCCTGCGATGATGGCGTCGGGCGTCTTTGCCGGCGTGCTCGATCAGGCGGATGTCTACGAGCACACCGATGCCAACGAGTTGAAATTCGGCGACGAGCTGGAGCGCATCGGCTGGAAGGGCGACGAGGAAGTCGGCGCCCGCAAGATGAAGGCCTTTTTCGAACTTCACATCGAGCAGGGACCGATCCTCGAAGCCGAGGGCAAGGATATCGGCGTCGTCACCCATGGCCAGGGTTTGCGCTGGATCGAATGCACTGTGACCGGCAAGGAAAGCCATACAGGATCGACGCCAATGCCCATGCGCAAGAACGCCGGGCGCGGGCTGGC
>JAHEHW010000462.1 GCA_024639745.1 Salaquimonas sp.
TTGTTGTTTTCACCGGTACTCGGAGAGCTCGATCTGAAGGCGGTCGCTCTCAAGCGCGGATCAACCCACTCTTCCATTATTCGCAAACGCATGATTCCGGCCGCGAAAGTCGACCCCGTACAGGAGCCTGAGGTGAAGGAAACCGCCGGCGCAGAAAAAGCAGAACCAAACTTGCCGGCGCAGGACGAAGAGGCGGAAATCATCTCCGCATCCAACGCAGGATTAGAGAAGCAGGAGGCGACCCCGCCAGTCCCCGAAACGCCACCTGCTGAGACGAAAAGCGGCAACGAACAAGTTTCGAATGAACCCGGAGCGCAGCACCTATCCGGTGATGAAATCATGGCTCTTGCCAGTTCCGGCGGAAAGCTTGGACGCGGAAAATTGCAGGGAAAACCGGTTGAAACCGGGCGTTTCGCTTTTGCCGAACCGTCAAAAGACGACAAATCTACCGCTCCGCACAGCGAGACCAAGACCCAGGAAACAATTATTGCTGATATTCCGAAGGGCGGCCAAACGACCATCAGCGAACTCGACAAGCAAAATACCCGCGAGCTTCTCCTGATGGCGCGTCACAGAAATCCGATCGGAATCGCGCGTCTCATCGAAACGCTATGCGGCCTGCCTTTCAATACCTCTCTGAAACTGCTGACCGCGGAAAAAGGCAACGAATTGCTGTATCTGATTCGTGCGATCGGCGTGCCCCATCCGCACGATATGCGGTTCGCACTCATGGCAATGCCGAGGATCGGACGCAGCCATGGCGAATACCTCAACGCGAAATCGCTTCTGGCGGATCTCGACCAAGGTGTTTGCCAGATGATTTTCAACGAGATCGGCGCGACATTCCGCATCCGCCCCATATCGAGCGACCTTGTAGAGTCCGAACAATCCGATGCCTTTCAAAATGCAGTGGCGAACCGGCGCCAGATGCTTTCGCCCGATCGGCGTGAAGGTGCCGGGGAAAGTTCGAAAGTGGATCACACAGGCTATCCTGGAAAAACGAAACCCTGGGTCCTCAAGTCCGGAGATGATCGTCTGAAAGCCTGAGGATATCGCCTACCGGTCGGGTGGTTTCGAGCTCCACCATCC
The DNA here is from genome assembly GCA_024639745.1 of Salaquimonas sp. Lineage (GTDB taxonomy): Bacteria > Pseudomonadota > Alphaproteobacteria > Rhizobiales > Rhizobiaceae > Salaquimonas. Next base: position 1,090 of record JAHEHW010000462.1, read on the forward strand.
AGAAATCAGGATCAAAACGTTCCTGCTTCTCTTGGAAATTGGCAAGGGTTGCATGGTCGACCCCGCTTTCCAATGGCTCGAAAATCCGTTCACCGGCATCCTCGTCGTCGAACACGGATTGCGGTGCCGGTCCGTAGAGATCCGCGCGGCCCTCTTTGCCTAGAATTACGATGAAAATCGCGCCGGCTTCATCGGAACCACGACGCAGCACGGTACAGAAACCGCCTTGGGCGGTCTCGGTGCGCAGAAGTGCCTTGACGAAAATTTCAGATTTCAGCCGCATGGGAAAACCAGAGCGTTGTTCTTCGACCAGCAACCGCCCTTTTCTTTCTGCAGATAGCGGGCGGCGCTAGCCGTTTCCGAGTTTCTTGAGGATCGCCGGATCGGGAACCCCAGTCACTTCCATATCATGTTGACGCTGGAAACGGGAAATCGCTTCACGTGTCTGGCTGCCATAAATCCCGTCGATTGTCAGATCGCCGTAACCGGCCTTTGCCAACGCCTTTTGGATAGCTTCCACCGTGGCGCGATCGAATTCTTCGCGAGCGCGATCGGAATCCGTTCGGTTTTCCGTGATCAGGCTCGACAGCGTATCAGAACGGCTGTTGTTCTCGGCCAGTTTTGCCGACGGATTGCGCTTCATGATAGCGCCTAACAATTCAGGTGAGGGTTGACCGCTCGCGGAAAGGCCATTGCGTTTCTCAAAGGCCATGATCGCGCTTCTGGTGACAGGTCCTATTTTTCCGTCGATGAGACCGTCGTAGTCACCGGTCAGCACCAGTCCCTTCTGGATCCGTTCAACGAGTTCACGCTCGGCATCGATCGCTTTTGCGGTTTCTCGACTCAAGGGAACCGGTACCACTTTCGGTTTGATAACTGCGGTTGTCACTCGGCGTACGACCGGATCGTTACTTGCGGTTTTGTCGATCGAATCCGTGCTCATTAGATCACGCGTCGACCAGATAGGTTCGGGGTGCGCGCCGCTCTGGGCATAAAACGCATTGCCGGCCACCAAGGCGAATGCGACAGCGAAGGTGCAGCTTCCCGCGGCTACTGAAGGGTTATCCTGAAGAAATTCGAATAGCGAGTCAGAGAGGTACCGTATCATGCCTAATTTCCTCGACTTAGATCCCAAC
>JAHEHW010000463.1 GCA_024639745.1 Salaquimonas sp.
TAATCCGTCCGATACTGACCGGGCTTTGGCCGGGGCACTTTGGTGTTCTTCGCACGATACCTACCCGGCAGATGCGGACCGCTGATCACAGCGGAAAGATCGTAGCCCTGACGATCAGGCTGAAACTGTGGCCCGCTGCCGAGATGCCATTTGCCGATGTAGCCAGTTGAATAGCCCGTCGACCCCAGTGACTCGGCGACCGTCACCGTATCAAGCGGAAGCGCCATTGTCGGACGCGGAGTGATCACCCGTTCGAACGGTCGCCAGTGGCCGGGGATGTGTGCGGTGATTCCAATCCGCGCCTGATTCTGTCCCGACTGCAAAGCACATCGCGTCGGCGAACAGACCGCTCCGGCAGCGTAGAAGTCGGTGAACCGCATCCCTTCAGACGCTAACTGATCGATGCGTGGTGTATCAATGAAATCGTTGTCATAACAACCGATGTCTTTCCAACCCAGGTCGTCAATAAAAATCAGGATGATGTTCGGCTGCTCGGCAGATTCGGCTTGCGGAGCTGCCAATAGAGATATCGCAGTGAAGACAAAAAGCAAAATAATTTTCATCGAAGTGTGTTTCTAGATGTTCGCGTATGAAATCTGGCAACCCGAAGCGTGAGCGAGGGATCAGCGCGACTATCAATTCCTCGCTTACGCTTCGGGTTACCTTGCGTTGACAACGCCCTAAAACAATCCAACAACATCTTCCTTTCAGGAACCTTGGTTAAAGACCGGTTTTCTTTTCTGCAGGAATGCGGCGATTCCTTCTTGCGCATCAGGGGTACCGTGGCATCGATCGACTGCTTGGCGCTCCGCCTCGATCAACTCTTCAAGTGTTCGATCCTCTGATCCGACGATCACGCCCAGCATGCCGCGCACGGCAAGGGCAGGTTGCGCGGCCAGCTCGTGCGCTAGCTTCACCGCCCGCTCTTTCAGCTCGGGTAGCGGGCATACTTCATGGACCAACCCAATGCGCAGCGCTTCTCCGCCGGAGATTTTCTTTCCACGAAGGATCATATCAAGTGCATGGTCGCGGCCGACGCATTTACTCAAACGCGCACTTCCGCCCCAAGCTGGCACGGATCCCAAGTCCATTTCGGGCAATCCAATCTGCGCGCCGTCATCGGCCGCCAATCGGAAATGACAGCCCAGGGGCACCTCGAGCCCGCCGCCGAGACAGTATCCAAACAATGTGGCGATCCAGGGCTTGCCCATGTTTTCAATCGCAGCAATGACGCGGAGTCGCTGGTCAAGCAACGCACGCATGCTGCCCATGCGTTGAATTCCTTCGGGGAGTTGTTTCAGGTTCATTCCAACAGAAAAGTTATCCATCCCTTCAGCGGTAATCACGACGGCCCTGATCGAATCGTCTGCAGCGATATCGATCACAAGCCGTTCGAGTTCGTCCAAAAAATCCAGCGACATGCGATTGTAAGGCGCGTCGTTGATCGAAAGGATTGCGACGGCGTCTTGTCGTTCAAACAGAATAGATTTAGCGATGACTCGTCTCCTGTTTTTGTGTGACGTTGCCTAAACCTCTGGCTCCCTTCTCCCCCGCGCTTCGTGGGGGAGAAGGGCTGGGGATGAGAGGGTCAGAAACTTAGTTTGCCGTGAAGTCTAATTCAAAAACTCAGGGCGCGAGCCCCTCACCCCCGACCTCTATCCCCGAAGCGGGGCGAGGGGAGCCAGTATGAAATATTTGGCTTAGCCACTTCTTGTGTAGACATCAATGCTCCGGATTGTCCTCGACGAGAGATTTCGGTTCCGGAAACATCTCGTTAACTTGCTTCAGTAGGTCGTCTTTTTGGTCAACGACTTGGCCTCCAGATTGATAAACGAGAAATACGATGACTAACTCCCGTTTGCGATCAATCCGCAAATGCGCCCCGAAGGCGCCGCCATGGAACACTTGTTCGGCCAAACCGGATTCGGAAACGTCAGCTCGAAACCAACCCAATCCGTAGGTCCGCTGAGGTCGATCAGGCGACTGCAATCGCCGCATCTCGGTAACAGACGCTTCGGAAAGGATTCGCTTTCCGTTGTAAACACCGTCATTCAGATGCATCTGACCGAACATTGCGAGTTCGTCCAACGTTGTAAACAGCGATCCTCCGGGCAGAATGAAGCGGACTTCTCTATCGGCCATGGAAGGCTGTCTCTGCAGCTTTCCATTTCTTTGTTTCAGATACTGCGTCGGCACCGTCTTTCGTACTTCTTTG
>JAHEHW010000088.1 GCA_024639745.1 Salaquimonas sp.
GATTATCCGGAAAAGGCGGCCTCACCGCATAATACTAGGCCGCGAATGAAAGTGTTCGGATGTTTCTGGCCTGCAAAGGGCCAATAGCATCATTGAAACCCTTTCAAATGCCAAAACAGTTTCTTAGTCAAGTACGTGGGATTCTTTGCCAAAGGCAAATTTTACTAGCCTGACTTCCCGGGGACTCGGGTCCACTATCTGTCATTGAATATCTCCCGTTAGATTACTTAGAAAAAGCAGAGAAGATCTCGCCGACGCTACAAGACGATCACCGCTCCAACGTCTCTTTTATGCAGTTTGGGGCTGGTCTGAGCTATCACTCAAATGCATTCGCCGCCGTCAATCACGAACGCTTGGCCGGTCATGAATGACGATCTGTCCGATGCCAGAAAAACAATCCCATCTGCGATCTCTTCGACGGTGCCCCAACGTCCCATCGGAATCGACTCCTGAATGTATTCTTCGAGTTTTTCGCGTCCGCCCATTTGAATTTCAAAGCCCCGATTGAAAGGAGTATCGATGAAGCCTGGACAAAGCGCATTAAAACGGATGTTTTCTCGTGCATAGTCCGCGGCCATCTGACGGGTCATGGCCAAAACTGCATGTTTTGTGGTCGCATAGGCAATCATTTCCCGGTCATACTGAACTCCAGAATTAGACGATGTAATAATTACGCTACCGCCGCCCTGTGCTCGCATTGGTTCAAGTGCCGCCTTCGAGGCCACAAAATGCGCCCTGACATTCAACTGCCAAGAGGCGTCCATGTCATCTACTGTGACTTGCTCCAGCTTCCCCTCAATCTGAATTCCAGCATGTGAATGAAGAATATCCAATCGGCCAAGTCGTCCAGCAATCTCCGCAATGGCTGCCAAGAGTTGGTCATCTCGCGTCACGTCAACCGTCATTGCTTCCGCTTGATAGCCATCAGCCTCTATTTGATTGGCTACAGCTTCCGCGGTCTCGCGATTCTTATCCGTAACAATTACCCGCGCACCCTCAGCTGCCATCCGTGATGCTCCCGCCGCGCCAATTCCCGATCCAGCGCCTGTAACGAAAGCAACCTTTCCCTCAAGAAGCATATGATATCTCCAGTACGAATTATTCTTCAGGCTTTATGTTCCCTGCGCAAAATAAGCTGCGCGATGATCAGGAGGATCAGAGACGCAAGCATGACCATTGTCCCGATCGCATTAATTTCGGGCGTCACACCGCGGCGGATAGAAGAGAAAATGTAAATTGGAAGCGTTGTCTCGGAGCCGGCAACAAAGAAGGCAATGATGAAATCATCGAAGCTGAAGGTGAAGCTCAACAGAAAACCCGCAAGGATCGCGGGCGCGATCAGCGGGAGCGTTATCTGCCAAAACGTTCCAAAGGGAGTTGCATATAAGTCGGCTGACGCCTCAGCGAGGTCCCTCTCAAGGCTTGAAAGCCTCGCGCGTACGATCACTACAACGAGTGCCATTGTAAACATCGTATGCGCCGCAATCAGGGATCCCATACCCATGGAAAGACTTGGCGCTTCAGATGCCTCCGGCCATAGGGCAGCTAACCAGGGGTTGATCTGGTCGAAAACTGTGACTAGAGCGATCAGGGTTGCGATCCCGATAACGATACCCGGGATCATGATTGCGATGTAGATAATCCCATCGAAAATTACGCGGACCGGCCCCCGCATTCCCTGCAAGCCGATAGCAGTCAAGGTTCCAAGTACACTTGCAAGCAAAGCCGAGACAAGGGCGACCATCAAACTGGTCTGGAGCGCGTCCATTACAAATGGATTTTTTAGAGCGCGACCATACCATTGAACTGAGAACCCCTGAAGTTGGCTGGCATGACGCCCTGCATTGAAACTGAAAAGCGCAATGATGGCGATCGGCATGTAGAGGAAGAGATATACGCAGATGGCATAGACACGCATCCCCCCGCCCTCACATGATCGAGACGTCATCGCGCTGGGTATTTAGGCGCGATATTAGACGCATGTAGACAGTGACTGTTACCAGCATGATAACAATGAGCGTTACAGCTACAGCCGAACCGTAAGCCCAGTTCCGCGACTGTAGGAAAAGATCCACTAACGCATTGCCGACAAAGAAAACCTTGCCGCCTCCGAGCAAGGCGGGGATCAGAAACTCGCCCATCAGCAAGATGAAAACGAGCATGCAACCGGTCGCTATTCCGGGGACCGATAACGGAAGTGTAACTTGCATGAAAGTCGCGAAAGGCTTCGCGCCGAGATCCGAGGATGCCTCAAGCAAACGCTTGTCGAGGCGATCAAGGCTTACATAGATTGGGAACACCATGAGCGGCAAATAGCCATAAATGATGCCGATCAGGACAGCGAACGGGGTATAGATCAAGCGAACCCCTTCAATACCCAACATTTCCAATAAGTTTGGGATCCCTTGACCGCCCAGAATATAGATCCACGCATAGCTTCGGATCAGAATACTGGTCCAGAATGGTACAATGACCAAAACCAGCAATACCGTTTTCCATTTGCGGCTCGTATTGACCGCAAGCTGGTATGCAAGCGGATAGGCAATCAGCATTGAAATCAATGTGCCGATCGGCGCTAAGATCATCGTGTTTTCAAAGGCCGTCAGTCTGGCAGGAAGATTAGCGTATTGTTCGAGAGTAAAAGCCGGGACATATCCGCCTGCATCCCCGCGTTCACCAAAACTGAAAATAAAAACCACGGTAAGTGGCAGGACCAGCATGATGAGAAACCATGCGCCTCCTGGTAACAGAAGCAGCCAATTTCTCTCCCGCTTGGTCACTGCCGCTTACCTTCTGATTAAGCTGACTTGAAACGTGCAAGCAGTTCCGCACGATTAGGATCGGTAAGTGTTGCCGCCGCGCCGAACTCCAGTGCATCCAACAATTCTTGTGCCGGATAAAGGATTGGATCTTCGAGGATCTCCTTGGGCAAAAGTGCGTTTGTCCTGCTATCGGCTACCGGGTAACCATGCGCGAGAACCTCTCTCGCGTTCACTTCCGGATCAATCAGGAAATTGATAAGGGCGTAGGCTGCCTCGCGATGCGGTGCGCCCTTTGGAATTGCATAGTAATCACTCCAAAGTTCGCCGCCCTCCTTACCAAGCACATACTGTATTTCAGGAATGTCCGAATTCAGCTGCTTGCCGTCGCCGGTCCAACACATCGTCATCCATGCGTCACCGCTGCGCATCGCTGGCTGATAATCGGAGGAGATTGCAAAAAGATGTGGTTTAACCTTCAGAAGTAGCTCTTCCGCATCGGCAAGCTCTTTGGGATCTACCGAGTTAAAGGAGTACCCAAAATATTTCAGGGCATTTCCGATAGTCGTCAGCTGATAGTCATGCACCATGGTGCGTCCCGAGAAGTCGTCCATCGTCCGATCCCAGAAATCCTTCCAACTCGCCATCTCTTTGCCGCCAGTATGCGAGGTATTCACCGCAAATCCGGTGGTTCCCCAGTTTTTGGGAACAGCATAAACGGTTCCATCAACGATACCCGCATCCGAGAAGCGTGGATCAAATGCGCCTGCCTCGTAGTTCGGGAGCTTCGAAAGATCCAGAGGCTCGATCAGATCTTCGCTAACATAAGTCGTGATCGTGTAGTTGGTCGGGACAAAGACGTCCCAGCCGCTTCCGCCAGCCTGCAGTTTAGCGAGCATCTCCTCATTCGAACCGAAAACATTTACCTGCGTGAATGCTCCGGTCTGCTCAGTGAAGATTTCGAAGTTCTTGGGGTCGTGATAATTAGGCCAGGTGGCCAACACTACCCGATCTCCGATATCAGTCGCTGCCCTTGCTGGTGTGGTGCGCAGCCCGGGCATTGCTGCTCCCAGTACCACAGCAGCGGCACCCAGGCCGGTCACTCCCAGAAAATGTCTTCTGGAAACCGATCCTTTCTGATAACGCCGCAGCTCCTCCATGAACTTTCGTTTCGAGATATAGTCTTCAGGTTTCATTTGAGCGCCTCCTTTGCGTGACCTGTCTTTCCGTCAGTCCTGCCTTAATACAAGCATGGCCTCTCTGCTTAGATTCAGCCATGCTCGATCTCCTTGATTGAAAGCCGTTCCCGCCAATTCAGCCTGACGGGGAGCCAGAACAATGATATTTCCGAGGGACGAATGTCGCACCAAGTACTCAGTGTGCTCACCTAAGAATATGCGGTTCTGCACCACTACCTCGATGGCCCCATCCTCTGCCTTACCTGTAAGCCGAATCTGTTCTGGTCGAATGCTGAGACAAACCGTTTCAGTCTCCCGAAAACTGTCACTTGCGCGTCCCTCGAACCTACTGCCGTCAGCAAGTTCAACCTGAGCCATATCTTCCTTTACAGAAAGCACCGTTCCTTCAAAGAAATTAGAAGTCCCGACGAAATCCGCGACATATTTAGTCTTGGGGTCGTCATAAAGGTCGCGCGGGGTTCCCATCTGAACCACTTCACCGGCCCGCATCACACAGATCCGGTCGCTGAGTGAAAGGGCTTCTTCCTGATCATGTGTGACTAAAACAAAGGTAATTCCGAGCTGGCGCTGGAGATCCTGCAGCTCGATCTGCATTTCTTTGCGAAGCTTGCGATCGAGGGCAGCCAGGGGCTCATCAAGCAATAATAGTTTGGGTTCGTTGACGATAGCTCTGGCAAGTGCAACCCGCTGTTGCTGTCCGCCTGACATCTCAAATGTCTTCCGGTTTTCGAAACCGGCCAACCTGACAGTATCGAGTGCCCTTGCAACGCGTCGCGAAATCTCTGAACGATCCATTCTGGGCCGACGTTGTTTCAGCCCATATGAGATATTCTGTTCAACCGTCAGGTGCGGAAACAGGGCATAACTTTGAAAGACCATGTTGACTGGTCGGCAAAAGGGCGGTGAATCATTTACGATGCCGCCATCGATGAGAACGTCTCCCTCTGTCGGCTGCTCAAATCCGGCCAACATTCGGAGAGCTGTGGTTTTGCCACACCCCGATGGGCCGAGAAACGACAAGAATTCTCCCCGGTCAATCGTCAGATTCAAGTTTTTGGCTGCAGTTACGTCTCCGAACCGTTTCGTAACTGCCCGCAATTCTGCAACGGGTGCAGTTTCCTCCCTGAAGCGGTCACTTGATAGACCAGCCGGAGCCGGTGAAACGTTCATGAGCAGCTGGAACCTCATATTATCCGTAGACTGGATGAAACAAGCATATGCTCGTTCATGTAAATATGATTTTTGTCATATACTGGATTGAGTATTGTTAGCTTTAGGGGCCATTCTCGATGAAAGCAGACTGGTGGGAATGCGCAGGGAAAATCATTGAACAGATTGGAAAGAAGGATTTTCCCGCTACGCTTGCTGCCAGCCTGCGCAAGATAGCACCATATGAATATACCGTGATCTTTGGCTATGTCGGTTCCGCCAGGCCGCTAGACCTATTTGATGATTTTCCCCGCGACCGCCGGAGATTGCATGTGGAGGAGTATCAGGCAGGTCCCTATTTGCTCGATCCATTTTTCCTTGCGAGCAGGGATCTTGCTCGACCGGGGCTTTATAGATTAAGGGAAATCGCGCCTGATCGATTTTATCAGGGAGAGTATTTCAAGAACTATTATGAGGCCACCGGACTTGCCGAAGAGGTAGGTTATCTTATCGATATTCATGCCCGGCTGAAGGTCGTTGTTTCGCTTATGCGGAAGGAAAAACGGTTTAGCGCAGCTGAATTCAATGCCTTGAGCAAGGTTTGCCCAATTGTAGATGCTGCTTGCCGACAAAACTGGCAAAGCATAGCCGTCGAAGAGAGCCACGATTCTATAACGATCGAAGAACAGGTCGAGATGGCTTTCAAGAAAATTGGAGAGGGCATACTGACTCCGCGCGAGAGGCAGGTGGTGGAATACACACTTCGCGGTCATTCCGCCGAGGCAATCGGGAAGATCTTTGAGATTTCACCCGGCACTGTAAGAATACACCGGCGCAATATCTATCTGAAGCTAAGGATCAATTCCCAAGGGGAGCTGTTTTCTGAATTCATCTCCGCAATGCTTGAGAATTCACAAACCGATGTCCGAATATAAATTTCGAGGAATTGCGCCAATGAACGATTGTCTCGCGAAATGCGGGTATATCAATGAACTTCTTTGGAAGCGTGATAGTGTTAGAGGCGTTGAGCCTCAAAAGGCATTTAGGGGTTAGGCATCTGTTTATAGGGACGATTGTTCAGGAAGCTATCGCGAAACCAGGCATCTTGAAAGCCGCGGGGTGAAGCAATGCAGTTGATTCTTGAGGAAACCGTTCCCGCGAAAGAACCATGGTCTCATGTCACAAACAAAGGTGATATTCTAAAGATTACTGACCTGGAGGGCCAACAAGCGGTAGATTTCCTTTGTTATGATGCTGAAAACCCCAAGAATCGCTATTCCGCAACCAATACCGTGAAAATCCAAGGCAATGTTTATGTCGGCCTTGGCAGCGTGCTTTACTCAGATAGCGGAGCGGCACTGATGAGGGTTGTCGATGATACGGTTGGTCGACACGACACAATCTATGGCTGCTGTAGTAATCCAAACAATCTTCTACGTTACGGGGTCGTAACCACTGACTCGTGCTATTCAAACTTCGAAAAAGAGCTTGATCGCCATGGGCTAGGTCAAGATTCCATCGTGCCGAACGTCAATTGGTTTATGAGCGTTCCTCTTCTACCAGATGGTGCCGCTGGGGTTGCCAAAGCGGAACTTAAGCCTGGCAGTTATGTATCGCTTCAGGCCGAGATGGATGTCCTTACCGTACTGTCCAATTGTCCTCAAATGCACAATCCATGCAATGGGTACAATGCGAGCCCGATTAAGGTAACTGTACTAAGATCATGATTGGCTGTTGGCCAGTGAACCGTCTTCTTCATGGCTCGTAACGGGCAGGGGGATATTCTGCCAATATCGATCCCTTCATTACGAATGACGCGCTCTGCCAACTGAGCTAGAGCAGGCTATCGATGCTGAGGTCGATCGAACTATGGGAAGCTGCATCCTGAACGCGTTTGGACAACCAAGCTTGAAAAAAGCCCGACAGGGAGCGATGCTTCCGACGGGCTGAGGCTAGCTTAGGATTGGGGAAATAAGGTTATCGTAACCTATGTTCGGC
>JAHEHW010000089.1 GCA_024639745.1 Salaquimonas sp.
ATGGAATTGCCATGACCAAAACGCTCGCCCAGGATCGACCGGGCCAGAAAATCCTGCTTATGACAGGTTATGCCAACCAGCGTGAGCGTGCCAGCGATCTGGAAGCGATGATTTTGGGGCTAGTCGAAAAGCCGTTCACTCTGGCGGCGATCCGCGACCGTGTTAGTCAGGCTCTGCAAAACTAGGTGTCGAAAGGAACCGGTGCGGGCAAAGAGCCAATCTCAAAAATCGATCGCGATACCCTTCTTCTCCCAGTCTCCGTACCGCGCCGGATCGGGACCTTTCCGCCCATTTATCTCCTTCGGAGCTTGAACGGCAAGTTCTTCAGCCTGTTTCCGCCGTTCTGCGGCTTCGACAAGCGCGCGTTTCGCAGCCTCGGGTAACTCACGCCGGAGATCGTCGGCTTCCTGCTCCAACTCTTTTTCCCTCATTTCGGAATCAACCAAGGTCCACTCTCCAAGCTTGCCCTCTGTTCACGCCCAATATAGGGATCACTAGACGATCCGCAAACACGCAGTCTGGCCTGCAACCCATGGAAGAAAGTCTCTCTCCAAGCATGGACGAAGCGAAACAGGGACTTGCCGCCCGCCAGGTAGCGATTGCCTGCGTAGAACAAGTGGTCCGATTTGGCAAAAACCTCGACGAGGCGTTGATGGAGGATCGCGCAAGGGCGCTTGATGAACGGTCGCTTCGACTGGCTCGCGCAATCGCCCTGACCACACTGAGACACCGTAGCAGAATATTGCGGATTCTAAGCTATGCTTGGGACAGAAAACCTCCCAAACGGGCATTTCGGTTACTGTTCGCGCTGGAAACTGGCACTGCACAGATCCTATTCATGAGTGTTCCAGAAAGGGCCGCGGTTGATCTTTCCGTTTCAATCGTCAAAAAGGAGCGCCTAACCACCCGTTTCGCAGGGTTTGCGAATGCTGTCCTGCGCCGGATTGCGCGCGAACAGGAAATCCTTCTGCAAAAGACCGTCGGTATGTCGCCGTTTCCCGACTGGTTGGAAAAACGGCTTCGTACGGATTTTGGCAGGGATAACCTTGCTGCGATGGGTCAGATGCTGTTGCAGGAGCCCTATGTCGATATTCGATTGAAATCAGCGCGGTCTCGTTTTCCAACCGAGTCTTTCGCGCTAGCAGGTGGCGGCTATCGGTTGACGACCCAAGCACCGGTTGAAGCGCTTGAAGGTTATGAGACCGGCGAATGGTGGGTACAGGATACCGCTTCTGCTCAGGTTGTCCGGCTTCTCGGCGATATTTCCGGCAAGATGGTAGCCGACTGTTGTGCAGCGCCAGGCGGCAAAACCATGCAATTGGCAAGCGGTGGCGCGGTGGTAACAGCAATCGACGATTCCGCTTCGCGTGTGGAACGCCTGCGCCAAAATCTGAACAGAACGGGCCTGCAGGCAAAAATCGTAGTCGAAGACCTGCTTGAATGGACACCCGAAGCGCTTTACGACATCGTTCTGCTGGATGCACCATGCAGTGCAACTGGCACGATCCGTCGGCACCCGGATATTCTTTGGAATACGCAAGCCGATGACATTGAAAAATTGGCAGGCCTTCAATCACGCCTGATCGAGCGCGCGGCCTCTTGGGTCAAACCCGGCGGGTTATTCATCTATGCGAATTGCTCGGTTCTGAAAGCGGAAGGTGAAAATCTGGTATCCGGCCTCAAGCTTCCTGAAATGCAGTTGGAACCATTTTTCCGGACTGACCTGCAGGGACTTGAAAAGTGCATCAATAAAATGGGGGCCTATCGAGCCTTGCCACATCATCTCGTTGTGGGAAAACCCCGATTGGCAGATGGTATGGACGGCTTTTTCGCGGTGCGTTTCCGTCGGCAGATTACGCCTTGATGCAAGATCGCTTGTCCTTTGCAAAACACGCGATAAACTCGTTTTGCCTACAATCTGGAGTCGCAAAATCGGACAATTTTTGGTAACGCCTGTTTCCGGCAAACGGATCGGGCACAGATGATGCAGAGCCTTTCGATTGCCCGGCAGGCCATGGCAGAGACCTTCCGCCAGCTGGCGTTGTCATTTCGCCCGCCGGGGTTGTTTGCCGCTTCACGCTCAATTGCCCCTCAACGGCTCGCTCTAGCGCCTCAGGATTTGAAAACAGCAGACCCGACTGCAGCGCAGGATATATATGCGGGAAGTTTTTTTCTTGCCGGTAAGCTTATCGATTGCTCAGGGGAGAATCCCTTCACCAGGCGAGAAGCGCCTGCGAATTGGCAAGCGGAGTTGCATGCCTTCGATTGGCTTCGCCACCTCGAAGCAGACGGCACAGCGCTGGCCAAGAACAATGCCGTGGCCCTGATTACCGATTGGCTCGAAACATGGGGAAAGCCACGCTCGTCCCTTGCCTGGAAAGCGGATATCACCGCCCGCCGGCTGATCGGATGGATTTGCCATTCGGTCACCATCGTCGAAGCAGCTTCCCCTGAATTCTATCATCGGTGGATGCGCTCGATCGGCACGCACATAACTTTTCTTCAACGTCGGTCCAGATTATTGAATCCGGGGCGCGAACGACTCCTTTCGAGAGTCGCACTGGCTTATGCCGGAGCCTGCCTCGCGGATCAACCGCGGCTTCTCGAAAAAACCTCGGCTGCTCTCAACCGGGAATTGCAACTCCAGATCCTCGAGGATGGAATGCATTTCACCCGAAACCCGGCGATCGTTCTTGAAATGCTCACTTATCTTCTGCCGCTACGGCAGGCCTTCGAACGCCTCGGAATAGAACCGCCTCGCCAGGTAATTCTGGCGGTAGATCGCATGATGACCGCGCTCAAATTCTTTCGGATGGGCGACGGCAACCTAGCCAGATTCAATGGCGTATCGGCGGGTAGGCCGGAACTGATATCGACGCTGATGTTTTTCGATGAGGCCAAGGGTAAGCCACCGGAATCGTTGTTGAGATCGGGCTACTACCGGTTGGAATTGGGGAAAACCATTGTCATTTGCGATGCAGGATCGCCACCGGAGCGGGCGCTTTCCGAAACCACGCATGCCGGAACGCTTGCCTTCGAGATGTCGAGCGGAAAGAACCTGATGGTCGTCAACTGCGGCAGACCCATCCCGGCGGAAAGCAATATTCTGCCATATTCCAGGGCAACCGCCGCTCACAGCACGGCGACGCTGAATGATACATCTTCTTCGCGCTTTTATTATGGCGACCGCTTCCGGACTCTGCTCGGAAAGCGAATAATATCTGGCAGACTTAACGCATGGGCTACTCGCGCGGCAACAGATGATGCCAAGACACTCAGCGCTGGCCATGACGGTTACCTCAAACCATTCGGAATACTTCACCATCGGGACCTGAAACTGTCGCAGCAAGGCGGCCTCCTGGAAGGTTGTGATCGGTTTACCGAAGCGAAAGCCGGACCGATCAAACGCAAGAAACCCGGTAGATTCGCTGTACGTTTCCATCTGCATCCCTCGGTCAGTGCCGGCTATTCCAACGACCGACTGGGCATAATGCTGATGTGCGGTTCTGGAGACACCTGGATGTTTTCCTGCAATGAGATACAGCCAATCCTGGAGGAAAGCAGCTTTTTTGCCTCGAACAGCGGCGCCCGCAGAACCAGGCAGATTGTGATCGAAGGCGATGCGCGGGAAACGCCGACGCTTACCTGGCGCTTTCATCAACTGCCGGGCTGAGGCAATTTGCCAGGGCGGGCACGGGGCCGATATCCCCATCATATTGATCTCAACCGCTTAACCGAAATTACACCCTATGGTAAGCGGCAACCAATCTTGAATAGTAGGGAATACCGGAATGGCGATCGCTTCTAAAAATATCCCCGCACCAGAATGGGTAAGTGTCCGTCGAGCCCTGCTATCGGTATCTGACAAAAGCGGTTTGACCGGTTTCGCAGATGCCCTGCATGGCATGGGCGTTGAGCTAGTTTCTACCGGCGGAACTGCAAAGACAATCGCCTCGTCGGAAATACCGGTGAAGGATGTAAGCGACCTTACCAGGTTCCCTGAAATCATGGACGGTCGGGTCAAGACTCTCCATCCCGGCGTCCATGGCGGCCTACTCGGCATACGTGACGACAAGGACCATCAACAGTCAATGGAGGAAAACGACATCCTCCCGATAGATCTCGTGGTGGTCAATCTCTACCCTTTCCGTGAGACGATTGCCGCGGGCGCAGGCTTTGCGGATGCAATCGAGAATATCGACATCGGTGGACCGGCAATGGTGCGCGCGTCAGCCAAGAACCACGCTTACGTGACCATCGTTACCGATCCAGAAGATTACGCCAGACTGATTGAGCACCTGCAAGAGAATGACGGCAAGATCGGGATCGGCCTTCGGCGTGAACTGGCAGCAAAGGCATTCGCCCTCACTGCTTCTTATGATTCCGCAGTCTCGAACTGGTTTTCCGGTGAACTTGAACAGCCTTTTCCCAAAAGCTTCTCAGCCTCTGCGGAACTTTCGGAAATTCTCCGTTACGGCGAAAATCCACATCAACAGGCTGCCTTCTACAAGACGGGAGAAAAGCGCTACGGCGTCACAACCGCCAGGCAGATACAGGGCAAGGCGCTGTCCTACAACAATATCAACGATACCGACGCCGCCTTTGAACTAGTGAGCGAATTTGACCCTTCAGAAGGCGCTGCAGTCGCGATCATTAAACATGCCAATCCCTGCGGCGTTGCCGTGGCTGGCGATCTAACGACGGCCTATGAACGCGCATTCGCCTGCGATACCGTCTCGGCATTCGGCGGGATCATCGCACTCAACCGCGAACTTGATGGGCAAAGCGCTGGCGAGATCGTCAAGATTTTCACAGAGGTGATCATCGCTCCATCTGCGAGTGAGGATGCCAAGGAGATCCTGGCTGCAAAACCCAATTTGCGCCTGCTCCTGACAGATGGGCTGGCCGATCCGGCAGAGCCGGGTCGCTTCATCAAATCGGTTTCCGGCGGATATCTTGTCCAGTCCAGAGACAACGGTGTCGTCAGTGCCGATAACCTGAAAATGGTAACGAAGCGCCAGCCTTCGCAGCAGGAATTGGCGGATATGCTTTTTGCCTTCCGCGTCGCGAAACACGTCAAATCGAACGCAATCGTTTACGTCAAGGATGGCGCTACGGTGGGCGTGGGTGCGGGCCAGATGAGCCGGGTCGATTCAGCCCGTATCGCCGCTCGAAAAGCCGTGGACGCGGCCAAAACCAACGGTGTGGATATACCGGCAACAAAAGGGAGCGTCGTTGCGTCTGATGCATTCTTCCCGTTTGCGGACGGACTGCTATCCGCCGTCGAAGCCGGCGCTACCGCGGTTATTCAGCCTGGTGGTTCCGTGCGCGATCAGGAAGTAATCGATGCGGCAGACGAAGCAGGCATTGCCATGGTCTTCACGGGAATGCGCCACTTCCGGCACTAGGATTCGACCCTCTTTACCTTCACCAGCGGTAACAAGGCGAGTCCGACAAGGAATAGAAACATGATCGGCGAAATACCGAAACGCTGGGCTGCGACTGTCTCAAGCTCCAGATATTCAAGGCCGATCTTTTGCGTGAAAACGGCAATAAGAAGCGGCGCCATAAACGATGTCGCCTTTCCCGAGAGCGCGTAGAGACCGAATGCTTCCGTCATGCGTGCCGGATCGGCCTGGTGAACCAGAAGGGTCCGCGAAGAAGCTTGCAGGCTTCCCCCGGCAGCCCCGATTAGAGCCCCAACTACGTAAAAAACGATATCTGGTAGTGTAAAGAAGCCATCCACCGATTCGACAGCCATCAACAGGACAGTACTTCTGTCTGTCGTCACGATCGCGAGCGAAGCGGCGATGAGAACGATCACGCTGATGACGACGACGAATTTGGGACCATTGCTGTCATCTACCCGTCCGCCATACCAGGCGCCCAAAGCACCGGTGATGGCAGCAAGAATGCCGAACAAACCAAGCTGCGTTGCTTCCCACTTGAGAACACCGCCCGCGTACACACCACCGAAGCCAAATAGTCCATTGAGGGCGTCACGATAAAACATGCTTGAGCCCAGATAGGCAAAGAGGCTTCGGTTCGACGGCAACCGTTTCAACGTTGTCAGCAATTCTCGCAGACCGTTGGCGATCGAGCCGCTCACGCGCTCCATCCGCGCCGAATCCGATGTGAAAAGGAAAAACGGAATGGTGAAGAATGCATACCAGAGAGCGGTAAGCGGGCCGGTAGCCCGTTCGCCGCCGCCCGGGATGGCGGCGAGACCGAATACCGGTTCAAGTCCGATAAGCGTCACGCCGCTTCCGGGCCGCGACTGGACGAACAGACACAAAATGATCAGCAGGCTGACGATACCGCCGATATAGCCAATCGCCCAGCTATTGCCGGAAAGCCGTCCGAGTCTTTCGCGGGGAACAAGCGTCGGCATGACCGCATTGTTGAAAACCGTTGCGAATTCGAAACCGATAAACGCGAGACCAAAGGCAACCAGAACCCAGAATGTTTCGGGTCCGCCACCTGGCACCGCAGTCCATAAATAGCTCGCGCCGATTATCGCAAACAGCGAAAAGAATGCGATCCACGGTTTCCGGGGACCGGTTGCATCCGCGATTGCGCCGAGAACCGGAGACATAAGCGCCACCAAGATGCCGCTGATGCCGAGCATATAACCCCACCAGGCTTGACCTGTCGCGCTATCCGGAGCCACCTCTGTTGCGAAATATCGGGAAAAGATGAACGTCAGAAGCAGTGTGTGGAACGGTTGCGCCGCCCAATCGAACAGCATCCATCCCCAGATTCCCTTTCTATCGACGGGCCGGTCGAGAACCGCTTCGGGCGTTACCATGGGTTGCTCCATCAAACGTCATTCGAGGGGCTGTGCCCGGCGTGAAATCAAACGGCTGCGCCAACCCCCGCAACGGCGATCAAGGACCAGGCTTTGCGCCCAATGCGCGAAACTGGTATCGGTTCTGACACCTGTAACCGTTTCAAGTTAGCAGAAAATGACGACGGACAAATCTCATAACGGAAAAGACTCGCGCGAAGCCGAAGCGCAACGCATTCTTGACCGGGTCAATCGCGAAGCTGAAACAGTCGGGACTTCGTCAATGGCACGAAATTCCGACTGGCACAACAA
>JAHEHW010000464.1 GCA_024639745.1 Salaquimonas sp.
GCAGACGCGGAAATCGAGAGAGTTTCAAAGACTTGGGAAAAAACCGGCCCACCCGATCTCTGGTTTTGTTACCACCCTTACTACAAATCACCGGATTTGCTCGGCCGGGCGCTGACGGATCGGTTTGGCATTCCCCTGATCACCTGCGAAGCGGCATTGGTGAAAAGACGGATGAAGGGGCCCTGGGCCCATTGGCAGGTAAAGGTTCTCGACATTGTCGAGAAAGCTGCAACCAATATCTGCATGACGCACGAGGATGCGATTGGCATTCTGCAATGCGTTCCTCCTGCCTCTATCGATCGACTGCCCCCTTTTGTCGACGGGAAGGTTTTCAAGACTTCAAGCGACCGGCCTCATGGCGAACCAATTCAGATTGTGTCGACAGCGATGATGCGGACCGGCGCAAAATTCAAAAGCTATGAAATGCTTGCCGAAGCATTCAAAAGAATCTCAAAAAGTCATGACTGGCGGCTCGTTCTTATCGGTGACGGGCCGACGCGGAAAGAAGTCGAAAGCTTGTTCGACGGATTTCCGGCAGACCAGGTAATCTTCAAAGGCGAGCAAAGCGGGGACCAGGTAGCCGGGCTTTTGTCAGAAAGTGACCTCTACGTATGGCCCGGTTATGAAGAAGCCTATGGTCTGGCCTATCTGGAGGCGCAGGCCGCCGGACTGTCAGTCATCGCGCAGAAAACTGCCGGCGTACCGGAGGTGGTGATCGATGGGGTGACGGGCATACTGAGCCCGGAAGGCCATCTTGACGCATTTTCCGGAAGTATCGAAACACTGATAAACGACGACAAAAAGCGTGAAACGATGTCGGTCGCGGCCCGACATTTTGCGCTGGAGGAAAGATCCCTGGAACGCGCGGCAAGCCGTCTCGACCGGATCATCAAAGCTGCGATTGAACGGAGTCTGGATTGAGCGACGCCTGGCAACCCCTTGTGACAGAGCTCGATCGCTGGCATCAATCCGGAAAAAAGGTTCGTTTCTGGTTGCGGGATGACGACGCTATCGAGCCGAGCTCCGCACTCGATCGGCTTCTGACGCTATCTGATCAACATGCGGTTCCTGCCTGCCTTGCCGTTATTCCGAAGTTTACCGGCAAAGAACTTGCCAATTATCTGGAGGGTATCAAGACCGTTCGGGTTGCCGTTCATGGCTGGGCTCATGAAGATCACGCATTGCCAGGCTCGAAAAAGATCGAGCTTGGCGGCGAGCGTTCGGAAGCGGTTATTCTGGAGGAATTGCGGCAGGGCCATGAGCGACTTTCTCAGTTGCACGGAGAGCGTTTTGTTCCCGTTCTCGTCCCGCCCTGGAACCGCATCGACCCGGCTTTGATTCCCCATCTGAAAAGCATCGACTTTGAGGCTCTTTCTGTCTTCGGACCGGAGCGTCCGTCAGCGATCCGCGAGATCAATACCCATGTAGATCTGATGAACTGGCATGGCGGTCGCTGCGGTCACGACACGGAAACCCTCGCGCAGATGATCATCGATCGGTTGAAGCACTGTCATGATCATGGAGGGGTTGTAGGTATCCTGACCCATCATCTCGTCCATGATCAGCAGGCATGGATGTTCCTCGACGAACTATTCAGTATGACAGGCAGTCATCCCGCCGCCGAGTGGCGCGATATAAAATCAATCATCGAACAGTCGGAATGATGATCAGCGCTCTTCCCGCGGGTCCAGTCGATTTCGTGACGAAGATTCGGCGACCTGGCGTTTCTCGCTGCGGGTCAGGCTCATGACACTGTTCATTGTCGCAGCCTGAAACTGCCTGTTTTTCTCGACATTCATATGCGTGACTTCCGGGTCGGTTGTCACATTGATGTTCTGGATCTCTCCATCGAAACCATCAACGGGCATGATGCGATTGTCGGCGCGATCCTTTGGCAGATAATAATTGATGACCTTGTCGATGTTTTTGCCGACACGGCCAGGCTCGACAGGATCGAAAGCAACAACGAGCGCCACCTTCACATCGCGTCGGCCGAGATAGCTCGCGAATTTCGAGCTCTCATTGCCACCGAGTGAATGACCGATGATCACGACCGGATAGGATACTTCACCGCGCCGCGAGCGGGCAACGATGTCCTCAGCGATCGGCTGCCAATATTTGTAGGAAAAGTTCGACGCATCGAAGCCGCGCGCGCGCATCTTCGTCGCCATGACATCGATCCCGCGTGAAAATACATTGGCC
>JAHEHW010000090.1 GCA_024639745.1 Salaquimonas sp.
CGGTAGGTTGCTAGCATGAGTCAGCCGCACCAGGACCATCTCGGCAGCTGCCAATGGCCTCTCGGAATCCTTTACCTCATGGAGCCCCTTGAGAAGGATCTGCCAGGCACGGCCAAGCGTGAACACCGGCAGTTGATCGGCGAAAGCCTTGCCACGCTGACGCTCGATTTCCGACAACGCACTGCCCTCCCCGAGCATTGCCCCCGGACCGTCGCTGGTAGCAAATTTCATGCGAGTGACGTAATGGGTGAAGTCGGAAAGATCGGTCAGCACAGTGTAAGGATCAGCGCCGATATCGTATTGCTGCTGCATCTCCACCAGGGCTTCGGCGACCTTTCCGCTCATTACACTTTCAAACAAATCAATAACACGAGCGCGATCGGCCAGACCAAGCATCTCGCGGACATCGGTCGCCTGAATCGTCTCCCCCGAATGCGCGATCGCCTGATCCAGGATCGAAAGCGCATCACGGACCGACCCTTCCGAAGCGCGGGCGATTAACGCCAGTGCGTCTTCTTCCGAGTTAGCGCCTTCGCTCGAAACGATCTTGCGCAAATGCTCCACCATGACATCACCATGGATCCGGCGCAGATCGAAGCGTTGACAGCGTGACAATACGGTGATCGGAACCTTGCGGATCTCGGTGGTTGCGAAAATGAATTTGAGGTGCGCCGGAGGCTCTTCGAGCGTCTTCAACAAACCGTTGAAGGCACTGCGTGAGAGCATGTGTACCTCGTCGATTATGTAGACCTTGTACCTTGCGAGCGCAGGCGCGTACTGAACCGATTCAATTATTTCTCGGATATCGTCGATACCGGTATGAGAGGCGGCATCCATTTCGATGACGTCAACATGACGACCCTCCATGATCTGCTGGCAATGGATTCCTTCTTGGGCCAGATCGATTGTCGGCTCGCTGATTTCATCTGTCTGGTAGTTAAGCGCACGGGCCAGAATCCTCGCGGTAGTGGTCTTTCCGACGCCGCGTACACCCGTTAGCATATAGGCCTGAGCTATCCGACCTGTCCTGAATGCGTTGGACAGGGTGCGGACCATCGGCTCCTGACCGATTAGGTCAGCAAAGTTCTGCGGCCGGTATTTGCGCGCGAGAACCCTATAGGCACCATCTTGGGTCATGCTGCTCCGGGCGGTACGGATTTCACCATCGCTCTCGACTATAGCGGATTCGCAGCGGCGTCAAACCACTGAAAGAGGTTATCCCTGATGGCGCTGCCGCAATTAAGACCGGTGAAGCTGGTAGATATTTGATGCGGTGGAAGACTGGTACAGATGACCCAGGCAGAAACTCGTTGTGGCTGCTTCCTTCCGGACCTGACCAAGTTGGCGAGGAGCCCGTCCATCACCAGCCTTCCGGGGCCTGATATCGTCTTTTCAGCGGAAAAATGCAAGCCTTCAGCCAAAACGAATCATCAAGGCACATCAATCCATGGCCAATTTTGAGCTTGATCCGAAAATCGCCGCGGACAGTCTTCTGGTTTGCCGTTTGAAGCCATTTGAATTGCGCCTCGTGAATGATGCCAGGTGGCCCTGGCTGCTTGTCGTGCCGATACGCGCAGGCGTCGAGGAATGGCACGATCTGACGGAACCGGAAGCTGACGCGTTATCCGATTTGATCCGACGCCTCTCAATCAATCTTAAAGCGCTGACGGCGGCCGAGAAAATCAATGTTGCCGCACTTGGCAATATCGTCCGACAGTTTCACCTGCATATCGTGGCGCGCAGGACGGAGGATGCGAATTGGCCCGGCCCCGTCTGGGGATTTGGCAAACCGCTCCCCTATTCGAACGAGGCGAGCGAGGCGCTTATCAGAGCGATTCTTGAAGGAATGGAGTTGGGGTGAATGGCGGAATTATTTGAAACGGCTTTTCCCGAACCGAGCAGTTTTGTCGGCTATGGACACAACCCGCTAGTCCGAGACTCGGAAAACCGCAGCGAAGAGAGCCTTCCCTCGGCGCTCGATCATCCGAGCGTTAGCTTCCAGATCTATTCCGGAAACAAAATTCTGGTCAGGGAAGATGACGCACCGACCGCCTATTTCGATCGGGCAATGGCCAAAACGTTCGAAGCCGATTTCAACAAAGCTATCCTTTTAGGGACTGCCGATGACACCCCTCGTATCGCGATACCTGCTACGATCGATGAAGAGATCCTGAAAGCGCCGCTGGTACTGCGGGATTTCCGTTCATTCCTATATCGCAGCCCGGTGGACGACAGCGAAGCGGGCTGCATCGCACAGGGAGGCAGTCTATTGGCCTGGAACGCAAACCACGTTTTTTGCGGTCGATGCGGCACAGAGACCCTCTCACGCATCGGCGGTTATCGCCGTGATTGCCCGCAATGCGACCATAAGGTTTTTCCACGCACGGATCCGGCGGTCATCATGCTCGCTATCCTAGGAGACAAATGTTTGCTGGGCCGCAGTCCACATTTCCCCGCAGGCTGGTATTCGACCCTGGCGGGGTTCGTCGAACCGGGTGAGACCATCGAAGATGCGGTCAGGCGGGAGACGCTGGAAGAAAGTGGCATTGCAATCGGCAAAGTGCGTTACCATGCCAGCCAGCCATGGCCTTTTCCCCATTCTCTTATGATCGGGGCTTTTTGCGAGGCGCTTGACGATAACGTTCGGTTTGACGCCACCGAATTGGAAGATTGCCGCTGGTTTTCGCTCGAGGAGGTCAGGCAAATGCTCGATGGGATCCATCCCGACGAGCTCGGCTGCCCGCCCGAAAAGGCCATCGCCCATGCCCTTATCCGCGCTTGGGCCTACCCTGATCGATAGACCCTGAAGGCCTATCTGCCGGCTGCCTGAGGGTATACGCCGAGAATCCGGAATTCCTTGCAAAAGAATTGCAGTTCCTCGAACGCGTTCTTGACCGACTGGTCATCAGGGTGGCCTTCGATATCCGCATAGAACTGAGTTGCCGAAAATGAGCCCCCCAGCTGATAGCTCTCAAGCTTGGTCATGTTGACGCCATTCGTGGCAAATCCGCCCATAGCCTTGTAGAGGGCGGCAGGGATATTGCGCACCTGAAAGAGGAAGCTTGTCATCATCGGACTAGAACCCGCTTTTGGGATAATCTTCTCCTTGGACAATATGAGGAAACGCGTGGTGTTGTGCTCCTCGTCCTCGACATTCTTCGCCAGGGTTGCGAGTCCATAGATTTCCGCTGCCAACGCCGGTGCAAGCGCGGCAAAGGCCGGATTCTTCTGTTCGGCAACGAATTTTGCAGATCCCGCCGTATCGCCGCCAACTTCCGCACGCCAGCCATGCTCGCGGATGATCTTGCGGCACTGGCCCAGTGCATGAACGTGACTGTAAACCGTCGTGATCTGATCGATCGACGCTCCGGATAGTGCCATGAGGTCAAAATGGATTGGCAGGAAATATTCGCCGATGATCGAGGTCTCGTGCTGCGGCATGAGATGATGGATGTCGGCAACGCGGCCAGCGAGCGAATTTTCGATCGGAATCATGGCGAGATCGATCTTGCCGGAGTCCAGCGCGTTGAACACATCTTCGAACGTGTCAAAAGGAGCCGGCTGCATGTTCGGAAAGGTCTGCAGGGACGCAATTTCTGAATTCGCGCCTTTCGCGCCCTGGAATCCAATCATTCCTCTTCTGGATTTATCCATTCTTTCTTTCCAGGCTATGCCATGTTTCAAGCAGTGAGCATCCGTTTAGCGGTTTCGAGGTCTTCAGGCGTATCGACACCAAGCGGGGCCGTATCGACCAGTTCGATATCGATGCGCATACCCGCTTCAAGCGCACGCAATTGCTCCAAACGCTCTCGCTTTTCAAGTGGTGATGGCGGCAAACGGACAAACCGCTCCAGCGCTGCGCGCTTATAAGCGTAAATGCCGATATGGTGATAAAGTGGTCCATCGCCCCATGGAGCGGTCGCCCGGGTGAAGTATAGCGCTCGCATGCTGGTATCGCCGAGCATGGTGCCGACGGCTTTTACCACATTCGGATTGGTCCGCTCGTCCTCGTCTAAGATCTCGGTTGCGAGCGTCCCGATATCGGTCTCGCCGTTTTCCAGCGTTGACAGGCTTTTGCGGATCAATTCCGGAGCGATGGTCGGCAGATCGCCCTGGAGGTTTACAACCGCCTCCATCTCTGCCCGCGGATCCAATTTCAGAACGGCTTCCCAGATCCGATCCGAACCCGACTGATGATCCCCGCGCGTCATGATTGCTTCGCCGCCTGCATCCGATACGACGGCAAATACACGCTGATCGTCGGTGCAGACTAACGGGCGCCCGATATCCGCCTCGACGGCGCGGTCGAGCACATGCAGTATCATCGGTTTACCAGCAATATCGGCCAAGGGCTTGCCCGGCAAACGGGTCGACGCCATACGGGCAGGGATCATTACGAGTGTCTGCAACATGAAAAATTACCGTGGTCGGGCCATGAGAAGGGTTTCTGGTGGCAAAAGGTCTCACAGAATGTTCCCATACAGGCGTTGCAACCTGCGCGCAAACCCATTAGGAAACCGCCAGCCTTTCGTGGCAAAAGACAAATATGCCCTACCGACATTTGAGCGGCTGGGACTCTCTTGAGGTTTCGACATGGATTCGTTTGAGCTCAATAAAGTCATCATGGCGGTACTGGGTACCGTCTTCATCGTATTCTCGCTGTCGCTTATCAGCGATTCAATCTATCATTCCGAGGATCCAAAGGTCGCCGGCTACCAGATCGAAGTTGAAGAGAACGGCAGCGAGACGGCAGCGGCAGAAGAAACTGGTCCGGCTTATGAACCTATCGAGCCGATGCTCGCTAGCGCTGACGTCTCTGCGGGCGAGGGCGTTTTTCGCAAATGCGGGGCTTGCCATTCCGTCGATAAAGGCGGCGCCAACAAAGTTGGCCCGAACCTTTACGGCATAGTTGGCGCTCCGATCGCGAATCACGAAGGTTTTAGCTATTCGTCGGCACTGGCATCTTATGGCGAGGGCAAAACCTGGACCTATGAAGAATTGAATGGTTTTCTGTGGAACCCGAAGAAGTACGTCGATGGAACCGCCATGGGGTTTGCAGGTCTCAAAAAGGCCGAAGAGAGAGCAAATCTAATTGCATGGATGCGGGAGCAGGCTGACAATCCAGAGCCGCTTCCTGGTTCCTGATTAAATATGCGTTTTGAAAAGCCGGCTTAGCCGGCTTTTTTATTGCCTTTGGTTGGCGTCGTCCCATCTGCTTGTGGTGAACAAGGCAGGCATTGACACCATATGGCCACGCTTGCCATTCAAATGCATCTGCACTTTATGGCTGTTGCATTCAGTCATTGCCTTGCAGCGAACCGAAAGGATTGCCTTGAAAGCCTTCCGCAGTGTCAGAATCGCCCTCGCCGTGACAGTTCTTGTGATCGCTCCAAATCTTACCTTTGCCAGCGATTGGGAATACGGCGGCACTCTCTTTGGAGACCTGAAATACGGCAAGGATTTTCCTCACTACGAGCATGTCGATCCGGAAGCGCCCATCGGCGGGCGCTTCAATCAATCGGTCAGAGGCAGTTTCGATTCTTTCAACCCATTCATCGTTCGCGGACGTCCGGCAGCCGGCCTGACTGCAGGCGGCGGCCTGCTTTATGACACGTTGTTCGATCAATCGATCGATCAGCCGAGCGCTTCCTACGGACTGGTCGCTGAGGCATTCCGGCATCCGGATGATTATTCGTCGGCTACTTTCCGGATCAATCCAAAGGCGCGTTGGCACGATGGCGAGCCGATCACACCTGAAGACGTAATCTGGTCTCTCCAAGTGCTGAAGGAGAACCAGCCGCTTTACAACAATTACTACCACAATGTGGAACGGGCGGAGAAAACCGGCGAAGACGAGGTGACCTTTTATTTCGACGTCACCGGCAACCGGGAACTTCCGCATATCATGGGCGATCTGCCTATTTTACCGAAACACTGGTGGGAAGGCTCAGATGCAAACGGAAATCCGCGTAATTTTGCCGAACCGCTCAATGAGCCTCCGCTAGGCTCCGGTCCCTACCGCATCAAGGAATTCGAACTGGGCGATTTCATCACTTGGGAACGAGTCGATGATTACTGGGGCCGCGATCTTGGCGTTCGCAAGGGCCGTTATAATTTCGGAGAAATCCGGTATACCTATTTCGTCGATGATAACGCCATCTGGGAAGCCTTCAAGAAGGGCGGCATCGAGGATATCCGCCAGGAAAACCGCTCGCAGCGCTGGGCCACCGAATACACTTTCGATGCTGTAAAAAAGGGCGAGGTGCTGCGCAAGGAATTTCCAACCGACGGCTCGGAAGTATATCAGGGCTTCTTCATCAATACCCGGCTCGACAAGTTCAAGAACCCGAAACTGCGCCAAGCGCTGCTGCTTCTATTCGATTTCCATTTCATGAATGAGAACCTGTTTTACAGTCTGTACACTCGAACCGACAGCTATTTCGAAGGCGGCGAACTTCAGTCAACCGGCCTACCGGAAGGGCGCGAACTGGAAATTCTGGAAGAATACAGGGGACGTATCGACGAGCGCGTTTTCACCGAGGTCTTCACCTTGCCTGGCTATGAAAACAAGCAGGCTGCGCGCAAGACCCAACGAGAGGCTTTTCGATTGCTGAAGGAAGCCGGCTACCAGTTCCGCGGCGGACAGATGTTCGATCCCGACGGAAAGCCTTTCACCATAGAGTTCCTCGGCAATAGCCCGACCGACGAACGCATCACCCTGCCCTATATCGAAAATCTTAAACTGCTTGGGGTCAATGCCAATTTGCGGGTTGTCGATACCGCACAGTACAAGAACCGTCTGGACAATTTCGATTTCGAAATCACCATGGGCCTGATGCGACAGTCGCTTTCGCCCGGTAACGAACAGCGGCAATATTGGTCAAGCGCGGCGGCAAACCAGCCGGGATCGCGCAATTATGCCGGGATATCCGACCCGGTCATCGACGATCTGGTGGAGCGGATCATTCTGGCTCATGACCGTGACGAACTGGTTGCCCTTACTAGGGCTGTGGACAGGATCCTGCTCTGGGGCTTCTACTCCATTCCGCATTGGCACAATCCGGATCAATGGTACGCGT
>JAHEHW010000465.1 GCA_024639745.1 Salaquimonas sp.
CGATAGGTTTCCCACAAAGGCTGGATGATGAATTCGGCAATCGGAGCCGTCTTTTCGTTTGTAATTCCGTCGGTGGCGTTCTGCGCCTCCTGATAGGACAGCTTCGCGTGGCTGCGCATCAGGATACGGTGAAATCGGTGACGGGTTTTCCGGCCATTGGAATCAAACCACATCCGAACGGCGAGGGCAGGCCGGTCTTCTTTCTCACGTAACGAACACAGCTCGTTCGAGATCTTTTCCGGCAGCATCGGCACGACGCGGTCGGGAAAATAGACCGAGTTGCCACGCGTCAGCGCTTCCCGGTCCATAGCGCTGCCCGGGCGCACGTAATAACTCACATCGGCGATTGCGACAGTCGCAATATAGCCGCCTTCCTTTTCGGGATCAGGCATGCCGTGGATCGCGTCATCATGGTCCTTCGCGTCTGCAGGGTCGATGGTGATGAGCGGAAGATCGCGCCAGTCCTCATGGGTCGCGGCAACATTGTTGACCTTGCCCTTCAGGGACACCGGCTTAGCGGCTTCCGCTTCCTTAAGAACGGCTTCCGGAAAAATATGCGGGATGCCGTTCGCGTGGATTGCGATCATCGACGCGGCCTTCTCGGTGATCGCCGAACCGACTACACGGCGAACGCGCCCCGACTTCAGGCCGTGATTGCGTCGACCCGAGCGAAGCGGTTCTATTTCTACGAGATCACCATCCTTGGCGCCGTTCAGATCGTTGCTGGAAACGATCCGCTCGTCCTGGTTCTTGGTGATGGGCATAAGCCGAAAACCGTCTCCGGCTTTGCGCAGGATGCCAAGCTCCGCCTTCACTTCACGCTCCAGCAGTTTGATGATGCTTCCGGTATATGCCGATCCGACGCCGTCGTCCGGACGCAACCTTGCAAGGACTCTGGAACCGACGCCGGCCGAGGGTCCATTGTCCCACCGCTGCGGACGAATCTCGACTTTTGGCGGTTCGCCTGAATAGTTTCCGGGGTTGGCCGGTCGGCCTACCAAGCCACCGTCCCGGTCGCGCCCGATAATGTCGATCACTGCGACTGAGGGCAGGGCACCAGCAGGCTTCATTCGCCTGCCGCTTTTCTCGATCAGACCTTCTTCAGCCAGCTCCTTCAGCATGGCTTTCAGATCGATCTTGGCCGACCCCTTGATCCCGAAAGCCCGTGCGATTTCGCGCTTGCCGGCCTTATCCGGATTGTCCTTGATGAATTGGAGGATCGCCGTTTTTTCAGGCAGGCCGTGTTCGGCGCGCTTCTTGGCTTTTCTGGTCTCGCCGGACTTCTTTTTCCCGGCCACCGGTCAAGCCTTTGTCTTCGAGGTCTTTTGCGGAGCCTTTTTCTTTGCCGGCGCTTTCTTTTTCGCTCCGCCCTTCGAACCCGCCTTAGCGGCTATCAGTTGTACGGCCTCTTCCATGGTGACCGACATCGGATCCTTGTCCTTGGGCAGCGTTGCGTTGGTCTTGCCGTGGTTGACATACGGGCCGTAGCGACCGTCTTTCACCGCAACCATGCCGCCTTGATCGGGATGCTCGCCAAGGTCTTTCAGGGATTTTGCTGCGCCGCGCCGGCCACCCTTTGCAGCCTTCTCCGCTATGGCGTCAACCGCCCGGTTGATGCCGACCGTGAAGACCTCGTCCGGCGAATCCAGATTGGCATAAACACCCTCGTGCAGGACGAAGGGTCCATACCGGCCAATACCAGCCGTGATCATCTTGCCGGTCTCCGGATGCGGGCCGACATTGCGAGGTAGGCAAAGCAGTTGCAGGGCCCGTTCGAAATCGATCTCTGCGGGATCCCAACCCTTTGGAATACTGCCTCGCTTGGCTCCTTTGCCTTCTCCGGACTGGACATAAGGTCCGAAACGACCACTTCTCAGCGTGACTTCCTGCTCCGTTTCCGGATCGATGCCAAGGACTTTCGGTCCTTCTACCGCAGCCTCGTCCGCCTCGTCCGCCCCCAATTGCCGGGTGAAATTGCATTCCGGATAATTTGAGCAGCCAACGAAGGCTCCATATTTGCCAACTTTCAGCGACAAATTCCCATTGCTGCATTTCGGGCAGATGCGGGGATCGCTGCCGTCTTCCCGCGGTGGAAACACGAGGGATGCCAGTTCGACATTGAGCATGTCGAGAACCTCGGAGACGCGGAGGTCCTTGATATCGTCGATGCTGGCGGAAAATTGTTTCCAGAAG
>JAHEHW010000466.1 GCA_024639745.1 Salaquimonas sp.
TCCTGCCGTATTGGGAAGTAAGGCTCTTTCATCAAACCATCGACGATGTCGTCCGTAGACTCGACGCCTTTAAGTCTGCCGGAATGGACACGTGCGTGAAACGTCTTTTCGTAGAACGGCTGAAAAAACGGGATGCCTTCAATATGGTCATAGTGAGCGTGCGTTAGGAAGATATCCGCTCGCTTGATTTCGGCTGACATGATGTCGCTGCCAAGCCGGACCAGTCCGGATCCTGCATCAAGGATAAGCAGCCGCTGTCCGCATTGGATCGATATGCAAATGGTATTTCGACCGTAACGGGAAAAACCTTGGCCAGCCACCATTCGCGTGCCACGGGTCCCCCAGAAAGTAACGATGAAATCGGAGTCCGCAACTTCCATTGCAAGCGGGCTCACGTGTCCCGCTCCAAACTGTCGAAACGACGGGGTTCTTCAGGTTCAAGGCTAAACATATTCCTCCTGCAGCGAGCACGTGCGCTTCGTACCTTCTATTTTACCCCACCAATGAATATCGGTTTTGGACAGCGTTTTGCAATCAAAACCTGTCGCATTGCACAGGGAGGCAGCGGCCCTATGTCCACCGCAAACGATGATTGGAGTAATCTGGTATGTATTCCGCGAAACCAAGGGATGGCGCTGTTTGGATCACTGGTGCGAGCACGGGAATAGGTGCTGCGACGGCCGAAGCGCTCGAAAAGCAAGGCTACACGGTCTACATTTCAGCGCGATCGAAAGACAAGCTGAATGCGTTGGCGTCAAAAGCCACGGGGGCTGGGAAACTTGTCGTCTTGCCGCTTGACGTGACAGACCGCAATGCCTGCAAAAATGCGGTGGAAACCATTTTGAAGGTTGAAGGCGCGCTGGCGCTCGTGATCCTGAACGCGGGTATTTTCATACCGGTGCGCGGATTTGATCTGAAGTACGAGTCTTTCGACAAAACCATGGCAATCAATTTCGGTGGTGTCGTGAATGGGCTGCTTCCCGCCATTGAAGCCATGAAGGAGGCGGGCAGGGGGCAGGTCGCGATCGTTTCCTCCGTGGCCGGTTTGGGCGGCTTGAAGCAGAGCGCTTCTTATGGCGCCTCGAAAGCTGCGCTGATCAATATGGCGGAGAGCCTTAAATTCGATCTCGACCCAATGAACATCAGGATCCAGATAATCATGCCTGGTTTCGTGGAAACGCCGGCGACCGATCAAAACGATTTTCCGATGCCGTTCTTGATGTCGGTGCAGGATGCCGCCGACAGGATCGTCCATGGTCTTCGGGCCGATAAGTTTGAGATCACATTTCCCCGACGTTTTACCTGGATGTTGAAATTTGTGAACATATTGCCGTACGGGATCTACTTTTCGCTGGTTGACTGGATAACGAAGGGGCGTAAGAGCTAAGTGCCGCGATGCGGACGGATCCGCGCTCGACTTCGGAGTCGACATGACAAAGCCCTATCACCCGTTTGCTCCCTTCGGATGGAAGCTAGCCCATGATCGCAGTCTTACACTTGGACCGGCAGGGCGCATTATGGGCGTCATCAATGTGACGCCCGACTCGTTTTCGGATGGCGGTCAATTTCTGGAGTCCAGAAGCGCTGTCGAGCAGGCGAAATCCCTGTTCAATGATGGCGCCGTGATGATCGATGTTGGGGGAGAGTCCAGCCGCCCCGGGGCGGAAGAAATTTCGGGCGAGGAAGAATGCCGCCGCATATTGCCGGTGATCGAGCAATTGGCGCAGATACCCGATATGCTGATCTCTGTGGACACCTGGCGCGCATCGACAGCAGAAAAAGCGCTGGCTGCCGGGGCGCATGTAATCAATGATATCTGGGGTTTCCAGCGTGACCCGGAACTCGCGCCGCTTGCTGCGGAGAAAAAGGCTGGCTGCATCCTCATGCACACCGGTCGCGGCAGGGAAAAGCTGCCCGCTCCGGTGGAAGATCAAATGTTCTTTCTGTCAAAATCAATTGAGCGGGCATCCGATGCCGGTATTGAGGCGGCTAGAATTGTTCTCGATCCGGGTTTCGGTTTCGCCAAGGACGCCTCGGAGAACGTCACAATTCTCGCCAATCTCGAAAAACTACTTGAACTCGGGCAACCGATACTCACGGGCACGTCCCGTAAGCGCTTCATTGGTGAAATTACCGGTAGACCTGCGGAAGAGCGCGATGTTGGCACATCGGCGACAACAGTAGTCGCGCGCA
>JAHEHW010000467.1 GCA_024639745.1 Salaquimonas sp.
GCCCCCTTTAGCGCAGAACGTGGACTGTGCACTCTGCGTGACGCACGACACGGGCAGCCGTCGAACCGAGCAGAAAATCCCGAAGTCCCGGTTTGTGGGAAGCCACGACGATGCAGTCTCCGCCGACTTTCTTGGCGTATTCTGTAAGTACCCGACCCGGGTTACCCTCAAGCACTTTTGTCTGAACGCCCGAATAGGAAGCGACACGCTTTTTCAAATCCTCGCGCGTTGCCTCGACCGCCTTCGCAACGTCCTCCTCGGATACATAGCTCCGGACAGAACCATGCAGCGGCTCAGTAACATGAATCGCATGAATTTCCGCAGCCTCATTGGCAAGAACCGACGCCGCTTCAAGTGCTTTTGAGGCGATACCGTGTTCCAAGGAAAGGCCTACGATAATTTTCTTGTACATGGTTTCCTGCCTTTCGGTTCAGAGAGGTAACGATCGCAATATCCCGTCAAACGGTCAAATCAACCCGCCGCCCCCGGATATTGCATCAGTTCTTCAAAAAGTTTTTCATTCACTTGGATACCGTTGGCCTCGGCGTCGAGGATTGCCGAATGCCTGCGCATGCCGGGAAGCCGTACACCGGGTTCGGAAAGGATAGCCTCTGCCAGTTCGCGCACTGACTCAGCGAAACGATCCGCTCCTGAACGCGGATCAATCGCGATGATGAACTGCCCGACATGAGGCCGTGATCCCTTATCATCGAAAAACGAACTGGCCTTGCAACTGAGCGTCGATCCGGTGAGCGCTGCAGCAAGCACTTCCACCATCATCGCGAGCGCGGTCCCTTTGGCATCGCCGATCGGGGCCATGGTTCCGGCAAGAGCGGCCTGCGGATCGGTGGTCGGATTTCCGTCCACATCCAGCGCCCAATTGTCGGGGATCTCCCTCCCTTCACGGGCCGCAAGCATGACCTTGCCTCGCGCAACGCGCGACAGGGAAAGATCGATAACGATCGGTTCGCGTCCCTCTACCGGCGTGGCGAAAGCGATCGGATTGGTACCGAATACAGCTTGCTTTCCACCCCATGGCGCCATGGCTTTCGGAGCATTGGCCATCATGATCGCAAGCAGCCCTTCGCTAGCATAGCGTTCGACCTGATACCCAAGCGATCCGCAGTGATGCGAGTGATGAACGCTGATGGCCGCTATACCGGTCTTGCGCGCCAGCGCGACACCGTTTTCAAATGCCATATCCAGTGCCGGAAACGCAAACCCGCCATCGGCATCGACGAACAAAGCCGCTGGCATCGGCTGATGTAGCCTAGGTTTGGCTTCAGGATTCACCTTTCCAACCTTCAATTGCCCCAGATATGCCGGGATCCGCGAAAGACCGTGCCCTGGCTGGCCCTCGGCTTCGGCTGCAATCAGGGCATTGGCAAGCGAAGCCCCTACAGCGTCGGAAAGCCCCTGCCCCGCCATGATCCGGCGCACGAGGGCGTAAGCTTCCTCAACTGTTAGGTGTTTGCCACCAGCCAATGCTTCTCTCCTGGAAAACGGCAGCGATGAACCAAAACCCCGCTGCCGTTTGCCTTGTTACAAGCGTCAGGCGCTACGGTACAACTTGGTCATTGAGAATTCCCTGTGACCAAGCGCTTCCGCTGCCGTATTCCGCCCATTTGCTGTCCGGCAGATCATGTCAATCAGCGCATCGCCAGCTTCGTCT
This sequence comes from Salaquimonas sp., assembly GCA_024639745.1. Lineage (GTDB taxonomy): Bacteria > Pseudomonadota > Alphaproteobacteria > Rhizobiales > Rhizobiaceae > Salaquimonas. The sequence goes on from JAHEHW010000467.1 coordinate 1,673, forward strand.
ATCGTCATCTCGCGACGCAAGATGCCGGAGACATCGACATCGATGTGCTCGCTCATGGTTCTGACCGTCCGTGGGTTTGCCGTGATCTTGACGACAGGAACGATCGGGTTGCCTATGACATTACCCTGCCCGGTGGGGAAGGTATGGATGACATAGCCGCCTGCTGCCATCAGCGTAACGCACTCAGCAGCGGCAGACGAGCTGTCCATGAAATAGAGACCATTGCCAGACTCAGGCGCTTCAGCTGGGTCCAGGATATCGATATATTTCGACTCGCGACCGATCTTTTCGAGATTGCCGAGTGCCTTCTCTTCGATCGTGGTCAAACCACCCTCGATATTGCCTTTGGTAGGTTGGCTGTCGGACAGGTCATCCGTCTGGTGGGCAAAAATGACGTCGTCCTGATATGCCTTCCACATCTTGTACCAGCGTTCGCCGACTTCCGTGTTAACGGCCCGTTCCTTACAGATGTGCTCGGCACCGGTTATTTCCGAGGTCTCCCCAAAGCAGCCATAGATCC
>JAHEHW010000468.1 GCA_024639745.1 Salaquimonas sp.
AGCGCTTTGGTTAGGGAGCCCTGAGGGTCGGCGAGCTCGTCTAGGATCGTGTAGTGATTATGGCCTTTGAGGCCCGTTACCGAGATCTTGATACCCTTGTCTTTCGCAATTGTGGCGAACTCCTCTGACTGGCGGCGCAGTTCGGGCAGTTCTTCCGCGCCATAGACCAGAGCGATGGACGCGTTTGTATCGGGCAGATGACGTGAAGGCGATAACGTTTCGATTTCTTCCGTAGTCAGGTGCAGGTTGTCATTGATGTAGCTAAGCGCGATCGGCTCCAGATTATAAATGCCGCTGATCGCCAGAACGCCTGAAACGTGCCGGTTGGTGCTTGCAACGACAGCCAGATGCGCACCGGCGGACCAGCCGCCAATGATCATCTTGGACGGATTCAATCGAGTATCACCGGTCATTCCGGCAATATGATCGATTGCCGTGTCGATTTCTCCGGCTATTGTCGCGAGGCCAGCCGTTGGAGCAAGCGTGTAACCTATATTCGCAAAATGCATTCCGGCCTTGTTAGGGCCTTTGGCGAGAAAGTTGAACACTTCCTTGGAGTTGCGTTGCCAGTACCCGCCATGGATGAAGCAGAAAATCGGTGCGGCTTTGTCAGCGCATGGAAAGATATCGATGCGGTTGCGTTCCCCAGTGCCGTATTCGATGTCGAGGTATCCCTTAGGGGCGCCGCGATAGAGGGCGCTGTCCTTGTTCCATCTGGCAAGGTGGTCCGCGCTGTCTGCCACCGCTTCGGTATTATTGTAGGCCGCATCGAGCGTTGGGCGGTCCATGCCCCGATAAACCGCCTGGCCGGACTTGCCGGTTTGTTCGCCTGTCATGCCTAGTTTCTCCATGAAACAAGCCACGCGGAACCGCAGCCGCTCTTGAACTTATGTCCGGCAACGCGTTTCGGCAAGCGTTCTTCTCCTGTCGGTTGCTGATGCAAACAAAACGGTTCTGCTATTGCCTTTGGCTATCGCTCCGATATCTCTGCGAGCATGGATGTCGGTAAAGGGGACCGACTCTCGCAAGAAGAACAATCAGGGAGAAGCAGTATGCCGAACGCAATTGTCGTTCACGAATTCGGGGGACCGGAGGTCATGAAATGGGAGGAAGTTGCCCTTCCCAAACCAGGGCCAGGCGAAGCGCATATCGCGCAGACGAAAGTTGGCTTGAATTTCATCGATGTCTATCAGCGCAACGGGGTATATCCGCTGGACCTGCCGGCGACGATCGGTATGGAAGGCGTCGGCATTGTCGATGCCATTGGCGACGGCGTGGATGAGGTCAAGCCCGGCGACCGTGTCGGCTATGTAATGGGGCCCGCTGGTTCCTATGCCGAAAGCCGGGTGTATCCGGCCAGCCGGCTCATCAAATTGCCGGACGATATCGATGATGCCACGGCAGCGGCGATGCTCTTGAAGGGATTGACTGCAGCCTATTTGCTAACCCGAACCTATCAGGTCAAGAAAGGTGATACCGTTCTCTTTCATGCCGCAGCGGGTGGGGTGGGGCTTATCGCATGCCAGTGGCTCGACAAGATAGGCGCGAATGTGATCGGTACGGTCAGCAGCGAAGAAAAGGCTGAGCTTGCCAAAGCCCATGGTTGTCATAACCCGGTAATCTACACGAAGGAGGATTTTGCAGACAAAGTTTTGGAACTGACCAGCGGCGAAGGCGTGCCAGTGGTTTATGACGGGGTTGGCAAGGATACCTTCGATGGTTCGCTTAAGGCGCTGGGCGATTTCGGGACGCTCGTTTCTTTCGGTGCCGCGTCAGGTGCGCCGCCGGCGGTCCCCGTGAAGCTTCTTGCCGGGAAGGCGCTTTATCTCACGAGACCGGGACTTGCGCCGCATACCGCTACTCCGGAACGCACGCAGGATCTCGCAGATCGTCTTTTCCAGGCAGTGCGCGACGGTGTGAAAATCGAGATCAACCAGATCTTCGCCTTGCGCGATGCGGCAGCGGCACACAGCGCTTTGGAAAATCGTCAGACGACTGGCTCGACGATCTTTAACGTCGACTGATATCGCAGACGGCTATCTCGGGGCAGGGTTGGTCCGGCTAACCGGGCCAGCCGTTTTTGCCGATCAACGGGACGAAGCGCACTTCGGTTAGGTCTTCTTCGCTGAAGGCGTTTTCTCCCGTACGTGTGATGCGTTTGAGAACCTGGAATGTTT
>JAHEHW010000469.1:0-1230 GCA_024639745.1 Salaquimonas sp.
CTACTATAACGATGCCGATGTCGCGGATTTTTATCGGCTTTGCTGGGGCGGTGAAGATATCCATATCGGCAAATATGATACGGGCGATGAGACCGTAGCAGAGGCTTCGTCTGCTATGACTGGCTATTTGCTTGATCTTGCGGATATCAAGAGCGGTGAAAGCGTTATCGATCTGGCTTGTGGTTATGGCGGAACTTTGAGGATGCTGGCCCGTCAGGGTTGCAGGGCGAAAGGGATCGATATTTCGGAAGTCTGTGTTCAACAGGCAAGGCGCCTCAACAACAAGGCCGGACTTGATGACCGGATCGAAGTTGAGATCGGTGATTTTCATTCGATCGAAAGCGATCAAGCCACCTGGGATGCCGCGATTTGCCAGGAATCAATCATTCACTCGAGTGATAAGCCCAGAGTATTTTCAGAAGTGTTCCGTGTCTTGAAGCCAGGCGGTCGGTTTGCGTTCTCGGATATTCTGACCGCGGAGGGAGCCAACCTTGAGAATGTCAGGGCTGCCTTTTCAAGACTAGGCGCGGATTCCGGTTCGACGCCAGAGGATTACCGATCAATGGCGGAACAGGTCGGGTTTGAGACCAGGCACATGGAACAGCGTCAACGGGATATCCGCATTCATTATTCCAAACTTGGCAATCTGTTGAACAGTTCCGTTCCAGGATTGAAACCCGAAGCAGCCAAATCAATTGCCGCCAGTATTGAACGTTGGCAATACGCGCTTGATCAGAATGATATCACTTGGGCATGCTTAGTGGCTGTAAAGCCGTATCATCCAACGTAGATTTAGCGACAAACGTCAGCATGAAAGATACGGATAGTTTGGAATATAAACTGTTGTGGGAGGCTATGTCGGGCGCGATGATCGTCGAATTGGCCCTCGAAGAAATGCAACTGGATTACCAGATCCATCCAGTCAATATGGCAGCAGGTGAACACAAGTCGGCTGAGTATCTGGCCCTAAACCCGACCGGACAAGTCCCGGCGTTACTACTTCCAGACGGGCAGGTGATTGGCGAAAGCGCAGCTATCATCTTAACACCTGGGGAACGCCACCCGACGACCGGTGTCGTGCCTCATACAGGCGATCCGGAACGAGCCATGTTTCTGCGATGGCTCATATACATGGCAGCAAGTCCTTACATGACCTTTATCCAGTTAAATCATCCGGAGCGTTTTTTGACAGATTCCGCGACCCATGACGCGCTGATCGAAAATGCTCGG
>JAHEHW010000469.1:1240-2170 GCA_024639745.1 Salaquimonas sp.
ACACTCCTGAACGATACAATCATGGGCGAACCATTCTTTCTTCGCTCAGGACTTACAGCACTTGACCTTTATCTGACGATGTTGGTCAACTTCTATCCTGAGCGGAAGGAATTGCTTGCGACCAAGCCGCGACTAGAACGTCTGTTCGATGCCGTGTGCGATAGGGCAAGCGCGGGCGCGATATTACCTACGCACCTAGGCTGAATTCATCCTTACAAGCAGTTATTCCGTTTGCGACGTGCTGCGGCTTACCAGCCGAACTGGGCAGCCGGGTTCAAAGAGCGATAGCGGAACGTCTGCTGGTCAATGGTGATTAGAGGAAGGTGCCTTGGACCACGTTTGAAAAGGCAAAAAAGCAGGCGGAAAAGCTTCTGTCCGAAGAACGAGGAAATCAGCCGGTGCGGGAGTACCTGCTGGCGATCCGAAAACAGCGGCAAGATTGCATTCCGCTGGAAGGCTCCTGAAGCATCACATCGCTTGAAGAAAAGGATCTTCGCAAAAAATGACCGATGCTGCTGGCAATATCAGGAGCGTCGGTCAAGGCAAGGGAGTTTTGATGAAACATTCACTGAACAATCAAAAGGCTATACGGGAGATCGATTCGCGTAAAGCACCTGCAGTCAATTACCCACAGCCTCCGGCTTAACCTGCTTTCAACGCTGTGCTGTATCGAGCCAAATGGTCACCGGGCCATCATTAACCAGGGAGACCTTCATTTCCGCGCCGAACTTGCCACTGGCGAGTGATAAGCCGTGCCCCTGAACCTGTTGTTTGAAGTGCTCGTAGAGGCGTTCTCCCTCATCGGGTGCCGCGGCCGTGGAAAAGCCTGGTTGGATTGCCCTTGGTCTCTGCCGCAAGGGTAAACTGACTGACCACCAGAGCCGAACCGCCAAAATCCTGTATCGCCCGGTTCATGCGTCCGTCGTCATC
>JAHEHW010000470.1 GCA_024639745.1 Salaquimonas sp.
CCGAGGTTAAGAGCCTCGCGGAGAATGCGGTATCGGCTGCCGAGGATGCAAGAAACAGCGTTGCCGGTCTTGGAGATCGCTTGTCAGAGTTGAACCAGCAAATTTTGAGCGGCAGCGGGGACGGCGGAGCGGTGGATAGGGAGGCGATTAGATCTTCGCTCGACAGCGAGATATCAGCCCTAAACGAACGGGTTAATTCACTTGCGCAATTAATGCCGGCCCCGGAGGGTGGTGCAGCTGCCGAGAACGAAACCCTGAGCGGACTTTTCGATCGTGTCTCCGCGCTTGAGAGTGAGGCTACGGGAAGTGACAATGCCGAAGAGATCGCTCAATTGCAGGATAGTATCGCTCAATTGAAATCCCGAGTCGATGAAATCGCAACAGGCATCGATAGTACGAACTCGCGCATCGCTTCCCTCGAAACACAAGTGAACGATCTTGATACGCTCGTGGAAACCGAGGTTGCGCCACGGATGGATGCGGTGACGCAAGCAGCCGAAGCCGCTTCGGAGGGCCAGCGCGTCGCCAGAGCGATCAGTGCTCGGGCGCTGACCGCGGTTTTTGAGAACGGCGGCAGTTTTACTAATGAACTGGCCGCGGCGGAGACGCTACTCAGAGGGAGTGACGCAATCAGCGAATTGCAGCCTATCGCGGCAAAGGGAATTCGCTCGCGCAAGGCGCTTGTCGCCGAATTTGATGATATTGCCAACGGGGTTCTTGATGCCGAAGCTGTACCGGAAGGCCAAGGTTTGCTGTCGAAATTCTTGGAAAGTGCCAAGTCACTCGTCAAGGTCCGACCCGCCGGCCCGATCGAAGGCGATAGTACGGGCGCGGTTCTTTCCCGCATGGAAGCGGCGCTTAAAGCCGGTAATCTCGATTCTGTGGTAAGCGAATGGGAAGCCCTTCCAGAGTCGGGCAAAACTGCTTCGGCGAATTGGATTGGCGCGGTTCGCGATCGGATAACGGCCAAGCGATTGATCGGGCAGATCATCGACCAATTGAGCAGCGAAGCGTCTAGCCAGGGTTAAGCTATATGTTAAAAATTTTCATCTTCCTGTTGTTCGTTTTGCTATTGGGCGCCGGATTTGCCTGGGTTGCCGAACGTCCTGGCCAGGTATTGTTGGAATGGCAGGGTGATCAATACCAGACCAGCCTCATGGTCGTCGTAGCCGCTATTGTGACGCTCGTCGCCTTTGTCATGATCTTATGGTGGCTTGCGCGAACGATCATCGATTCACCGGCAATACTGCAGCGCTACTGGCGAAACCGTAAAAAGGATCGTGGCTATCAGGCTCTGTCTCGCGGTTTGATCGCCGCAAATTCCGGGGACGCCATTGCAGCTCGGCAATTGACCAAACAGAGCACCAAGCTGTTGGGTGGCAAGGAGCCGCTCGTTGGATTGCTGGAAGCTCAGACGTCGCTTTTGGAGGGGCAGGAAGAGGTCGCGCGCAAGCGTTTTGAAGACATGCTTGAGGACGATGAAACGCGCTTGGTCGCGTTGCGCGGACTTTTTGCTGAAGCCGAGCGCCAGGGAGCACCTGAGGCGGCCAGGCACTATGCCGCTGAAGCTCACAACGCGGCGCCTACCCTGGCCTGGGCCGGGAAGGCCGAATTGCGCTTTGCCTGTCAGGATGGGGATTGGGAAAAAGCGCTGGCTATCTTGGAAAGCAACCGCAATGCGGGCCTTGTCAGCAAGGAAGACGCAAAGCGCAAGCGTGCCGTGCTGCTAACCGCCTATGCCATGGTCGAGGAACCAGCTGACCCGACCAAGGCGGCGCGAGTGGCGCGAGATGCGCACAAGCTTGCACCTGATTTTGTTCCGGCTGCGGTTATTGCCGCGAAGGCGTTTTCCCGAAACAACGATATTGGGCGTGCAGCAGGAATACTCGAAGCTGTTTGGAAAAAATCACCGCATCCCGAGATCGCGCAATCCTATGTCCATCTTCGGATTGGCGATTCCGCGCTGGACAGGCTAAAACGCGCACGCAAGCTTTCGGGCATCCGACCCAATCATCCGGAGGGCAATATAGCGATTGCGGAAGCAGCGGTCGAGGCGCATGAGTGGCGCGAAGCGCGCGAGGCGATGAAAGCTGTCATGGCGACAAGGCCGACAGAGCGTGCCTGCCTGCTGATGTCCGAAATCGAAGAAGGCGAGTATGGTGATCGCGG
>JAHEHW010000471.1 GCA_024639745.1 Salaquimonas sp.
GGCCTTCGACCTCTGGAAGCGGTTCGATCGGAGATCTCCAAGCTTCGGAAAAACTATCGCTCCCGCTTGCCCAGATCTTTCCCGAAGGAAATCGTGCCACTCGTGGATGAAGTGAATCAGCTCCTCGACTCACAGCAAAAGTCGATCGAGAACGCTCGAAACCGGGCAGCCAATCTGGCCCATGGTTTGAAAACCCCTCTCACGGTCATAGAAGCTTTGGCGGACGAAACACGGACAGGCGCCAAGTTCGATGCCGCAAAACATATCGCAGAGCAGATCAAGGCCATGAACGCTTTCGTCGACAGGGAGCTCGTCAAATCAAAACATGAGCCCGGTCAGCGCCTTGAATCCAATCTTGCGCCTATCGCCAGACGAATGGTCGCCGCCGTCGGACGCTTGCCTGCCGATCAGCCCATTAGTTGGGAAGTGAGAATTCCCGAGAAAATGACAATGCCGGTCGGTGAATACGATCTCACGGAAATTCTGGGCAATCTGCTGGACAATGCTCGCAAACACGCTCGTTCGCGCGTCACGCTATCGGCCTGCGATGAGGGATACAGATCCTGGTTGAGTATTTCCGACGACGGCGATGGCGTACCAGAGGAGAAGCTCAAGACGATCCTCAAACGTGGCGCCCGGATCGCGGGAAAATGGGAAGGATACGGCCTCGGTCTTGCAATCGTCGAAGACCTGGCGAAGGCAAACGGTTGCTCGATTTCGATCGACAACAATGCTGATGGCGGTCTGGAGGTTACGCTTTCCTGGCCTAACGCGAATACCGTTGCGCCTGACCACGGTCCGGAAGCGAGTTCGGAATCCGTGCCAACGCCACCACAGAGCAATTGATACCAGCTGCCGGCACCCAAGCATTAAAAGACAATGCCCGCAAAAGAGAAAGGAATAAAAAATGACCATTCAAGCGGCTAGCCTGCTGAGATTTCTCAGAACGGTTCATGGATGGCTAGGGATAATCGTTCTGCCTTGGATCATGATTATCGGGTTGACCGGGTTTTATCTCAACCATAGCCGGACGATCCTGAGCTGGATTTCAGGCCCGGATTTCGCGGAGGCAACCCTGCTCGAGCACCCAGATGCAGCCGCCATCGATTTGCACGCAGCCAGCCTCGTTGCGGCGCGATACTGGCCGGAAGAGATTCCGCGTGAAGTGAAAGAAGTGACCTATCACGGCTTTGCGGCTTACCGCTTCAAGAAGCCGTCAGGGTACGTCATCGTCAGCAGAGACTCGGGACACTATTATCTAAAAACTCATTATCAACGATACACCTATGCGCCGGACGACACCCTCGTTCATCATAAATATTACTGGTCCACCATCCTTGGCGAATTACACGTCAGAGGCTGGATAGGCGATATGTTCGGACGTTTGTTGGCGGGCATCACCGCCATTTCGATGGTGATGTTTGCGGCGAGCGGATTTTTCCTCTGGTGGATGCCCAGGTCGAAACGGATCAAGCGCCTCTTTGGCCTTTCAAGCGGGCGACGGGCAACATGAACTTCGGAAGATGCGTCTGGAATCGAGACATCACCACGGCAGATCTTTTGGATTCGCCTGATCGCAGGATAAGCAGCCCGAAAATGCCCATAAGCTTCATCAAAGGCATCGCGAAAATCCGAATCGGGCGCAATTTCCTCCTATAGAGCAGGGGCCTGCGTGACGCTTTGCGGCGATGCGCCCTTGGCAGCCGTCAATGATAGACACGCGACCCCAAGGCCGCTCCGAATTCCCCGCCTGTCGGTGTTACCCGCGACATATTGAGTGCAGTTGCAATCGCTTTCAGCCAGTACCGGGATCTCCTGCAACACGACGCGTTTTCGGGCACTTTATAATAATTAGACGCCCAACCCCACGTAAAAGAAATGATGCCCGCCAAGGTTTTGAAAAGCGGGCAGTTTCACAGCCCGAACGGATAGGTATCCGGCAACCCCTTCATGCGACTTGATCGAAGCCGGGTTATCGCGTTCGTCCTGTCGATCCAGATATACTCGTCGAATTGCTCCGGGAGAATCGCTTCGAAATAGTGGCTGGAGAGCTCCGTTTCCGGCCTGTAAATCACGCCAATTGCTCTCTCCAGACGTGGTTTAGCAAGTTCCTGCACAAGATCGAACTCGCTACCGGGGCGCATCGGCAGGATCAGTCCCGCGACTC
>JAHEHW010000472.1 GCA_024639745.1 Salaquimonas sp.
ATCGGCAGCCCTGACCGGTTTTAGCAGACATAGTCGATGTGAATTTGCGGGTGTGATTGTTTTTCGCGAGTGCAAGTCTGTCTTGGCTTTTTCGAGTTTTTTGTTGCAAGCTTTCGGGGTTTTACAGGAGGTCGATATGGGATTGGAGCCGGAGGGTGAACTCACGCTGCGTACACTGGCGATGCCGGCAGAAACAAATCCTTCCGGCGATATCTTCGGCGGCTGGGTTCTCAGTCAAATGGATATCGCCGGTGGTATATTGGCGAATGAAAGAGCGCGTGGCCGCGTCGCTACGGTAGCGGTCGATGCGATGAAGTTCATTCGGCCTGTGAAAGTTGGCGATGTGCTCTGTGTCTACTGCCGGGTGCGGAAAGTCGGACGGACTTCTATCGGGATCGAGGTTGAAGCCTGGGTTCGTCGCGAGCGAATCGGGGACCGCGAAAAGGTGACGGAAGCGCTATTCACTTTTGTTGCGCTCGACCATGAGGGACGCCCGCGTGTGGTGCCGCCCGCTGAAAGTGCGGCAAGTTGAAAAATGACGCAAAATTTCCCTTAACGCCCACACCGTTCCGTGACACCCGAGAGGAAAACAACTTGAACCTGAGCAGCAGTGATATGATCACCATGCCGGTGGCCCCGGCCTGGAGCGATATACGGGAAAGCGTCTTCCGTCTCTGTAAAGGGTTTCACAATGAATACTGGCTGGATCTGGACAAGAAGGCCGCCTATCCGGATGCGTTCGTGAAAGCGCTTACGAAATCGGGGTATCTCGCAGCGCTGATCCCTGAAGATTATGGCGGGTCGGGCCTGCCGCTGTCAGCAGCGGGGGCGGTGCTTGAGACCATCCATGCAAGTGGCTGCAATGCGGCGGCCTGTCATGCGCAGATGTATACGATGGGAACAGTTCTCAAGCATGGTTCCGAAGCGCAGAAGCAGACCTATCTGCCGCGCATCGCCACTGGCGAACTGCGCCTCCAGGCTTTCGGGGTGACAGAGCCAACGACCGGCAGCGATACGACCCAATTGAGGACGCGGGCGGAGAAAACCGGAAACGGAACCTATATCGTCAATGGTCAGAAGGTCTGGACGAGTCGCGCTTTGGAGTCGGATCTTATGTTGCTGTTAGCTCGAACGGCTCCTGCCAATGCCTCCGCGAAGCGGTCTGACGGGATGTCGGTCTTTCTGATCGACATGAATGAAGCGCTGAAGAATGGTCTGTCGCTTTCGAAGATCGACGCGATGATAAACCACAACAGCTGCGAGGTCTTCTTCGACGATGTCGAGATACCGGCCGATACGCTTGTTGGTGAAGAGGGCGAGGGCTTTCGCTATATCGTAGACAGTATGAATGCCGAACGTATTCTGATCGCCTATGAGTGCATCGGCGACGCCAAGTTCTTCCTCGAGAAGGCCTGCGAATATGCTGGAGAGCGCATCGTTTTCGGCAAACCGATCGGGGCCAATCAGGGCATTCAGTTTCCAATCGCCCAGGCTTACGCTCAGACGCAGGCTGCAGAGCTGATGGTGAACAAGGCAGCTGCCATTTTCGAAGCCGGGCAGAAGGCCGCCGCCGAAGCCAATATGGCGAAATTGCTGGCTGCGGATGCATCCTGGGCGGCGGCCGAGGTTTGCATGCAGGTCCATGGCGGCTTTGCGTTCTCAAGAGAATATGGGATCGAACGGAAATGGCGGGAGGCCCGGCTCTATCAGACCGCGCCGATTTCCAAGAACATGATCTACGCCTATCTCGGTCAGCATGTGCTTGGCCTGCCGCGCAGTTATTGAATTCGTTGAGCGCCATGTCTGGCAAGATTGAACGCGAGGGTCTTTCAGACAGCCGCCACTGGCAGGTGCTTGCCGGCGTATGGCTGATCTATTTCAGTTTCGGGATGATCGTCGCCGCCATGGCTCCGATGGTCTCCGAGATTCGAAAAGATATCGAGATGAACAATGCGGTGATGGGCATTGTTCTTGGTGCCTGGCCGATCAGCTATATTCTCTGCGCGGTTCCCTGTGGTATTCTGCTCGATCGGTTCGGAGCAAGACGCATGCTGGCGGCTGCGACAATCGTTATGGCGGCTTCGGCTTTTGCCCGTTATTTTACAGGCAGCCCGGTGCAGATTTTTCTGGCTGTCGCGCTTTTCGGTGCGGGCGGACCT
>JAHEHW010000473.1 GCA_024639745.1 Salaquimonas sp.
TCGACCTTTTTGACCTTCACATTAAACTCGGCTTCTTTCCCGGCAAGGTGGGTCGCGCCGTATTCCTCGGGGAACGTCACCTTGATGGTTTTCTCGTCTCCGGCCTTGAAGCCGATCATTTGCTCTTCGAAGCCAGGAATGAAACGACCGGAACCGATGACGAGCTGGGCGTCATCGTCCTTGCCGCCGTCGAAAGGCTCGCCGTCGACTTTTCCGAGATAATCGAAAGTAATGCGGTCGCCATCTTCAATCTTGCCAGATTTTTCCTGGTAGGTCCGCGCGCTTTCTGCGATCTGCATGGCCTGCTTGTCGACTTCTTCGTCTGAAACTTCAGCGACAGGACGCTCGATTTCGATTTTCGAGAGGTCAGGCAGAGTGATTTCCGGCATCACTTCGTATTTGATGCTGAATTCGAAGTCCGCGTTGCCGGCGAGAACGTCTTCGGCTTCCTTCTCGTCTTCGGTCATTGCGATTTCAGGTTGCTGAGCAGCTTTCTCGTCACGCCCTTTCAGCACTTCGCCCGTGCGGTTGTTGACCAGCTCGTTGACGATTTCGGTCATCACCTGCTTGCCGTAAAGCTTCTTGATGTGGTTGACTGGCACTTTGCCCTGGCGAAAACCGTTGATGCGGATCTTGCCGCGCATTTCCGTCAGACGCTCGTTAAGTTTCGCAGCTAGATCGTCTTTCGGGACGACTACCTTCAGCTCGCGTTCGAGACCTTCGTTATGGGTTTCAGTTATCTGCATCGAGAACCAACCTGTTTTTGTTCGCTGCTTTGGTCCCCGGGCCCGGGAACGCCGCATCGCGCTGTTATTTGGTGCGGGTAGAGAGACTTGAACTCCCACGCCTTTCGGCACCAGAACCTAAATCTGGCGTGTCTACCAATTTCACCATACCCGCTTGAACCTTTCGGTCGGCCGCTTTAACCAAAAGCCACCTCACGAAAAGAAGGAGGGCCTAACCATTTCCCTTGCCGGAAACTGGCAGCCCGCCCAAATCGGGGGTGTCTATATCACTCCTCTTTGCGAACGGCAAACCGGGTTTTCGATTTTTTTCTTCAGGCTGATTTTCGACCCTGGTCCGGGTGATGGCCGGTTCACCGCGCTTGCCCCTTCGCTCGCCATCTGGCTGGTAACGAATTGTCGAACCGGCGCTGCCATGGCCGGGATGCGGTATCGCTCGGGTTGAGGCGAGGGTTTTCACGACAACCTGGCCCCTTCAAGCCAGAGGGCATGACTGCCCAAGCGTTCCATGTCGTCTGGTTTAATGATGCGCGCTCCCGCCATCTCGCCCGCAATCGACCCGCCATAGCCGTGGGGCTATCAGACTGTCCGCGCTGGCGCACGCGGCCTCCAACTGGTCCGGATCATATATGACTGCAATATGGTAGGCTCCCGATTGAAGGTGGCAGGCATCCACCTGCTCATCGCGGCGCGTTTGTCGTGGAAGTGGTTTGTCGCGATCCAGATCCGTACCCCCGCTAACCTCCTGCCTGTTCGCCCTGCCGGTTTCCGTGGGTACGGGAAGCCTTTCGACTTTCGGGAAACGGGCATGGTTTGCATCATCGCTCGCCCTGCCCTTGTGTCGTGCGGTGCCTATGCTACATCACGCATCGACTCATGACCAGTGCCCGGCGCAGCCATGCTGAATCGGGTTGCCATTTCCTTTTTCAGAGGCATAAATGACAGATAAATCCGATCCATCACATGGCGTTGTAACGCGGTTTGCGCCCTCCCCGACCGGCTTTTTGCATATTGGCGGCGCGCGTACGGCTTTGTTCAACTGGCTTTTTGCGCAAGCCAATGGCGGCAAGATGTATCTGAGGATCGAGGATACCGACCGGGCACGATCCACCCAGGAAGCCGTCGACGCTATTCTGGACGGACTGAGCTGGCTTGAGATCGACTGGGAAGGAGATCCGATTTCGCAATACGAACGCGCAGACCGACATCGTGAAATCGCCGAGCGGATGGTAGCGGAAGGTACCGCTTATTATTGTTTTGCCACGGCGGAGGAGTTGGCGGAAATGCGCGAAAAGGCCCAAGCCGAGGGCAGGCCGCCGCGTTATGATGGGCGATGGCGTGACCGCGATCCGGCCGAAGCGCCGGAAGGCGCCAAGGGCGTCATTCGCCTGAAAGCGCCGCGGGATGGAATTACT
>JAHEHW010000474.1 GCA_024639745.1 Salaquimonas sp.
CGAAGCACACCGCATCGCTTGGGATGCGACCGAAGCGGGTCTCGAAGCCGTCAGGCCGGGAATTACCTGCGCCGATCTCTTTGCGGTAATGCAATCTGTAATAGCTCCGCATCAGATTGATTCGGTCGGCGATGTCGGCAGGCTTGGACATGGATTGGGAATGCAGTTGACGGAATTCCCGTCCCTCACGTCATGGGATCAAACGGTGCTTGAACCGGGGATGGTGCTAACGCTCGAACCGGGCTACACTTTCGCGGACGGTCGGGTGATGGTGCATGAGGAAAACTGTGTCGTACGGGGAAATGGCGTGGAACTTCTCAGCCGCAGAGCGCCGAGAGAAATTCCGCTGATCGATTAGTCGCAAGGAGCTTGGATATGGACGCGTTGATCAAGCAGGTTGATATGCAGGCGCTGACTTATGTCGAGGAAGATTATCTCGGCGCTGCTCCCCGGGTTGGTCTGATCATTCTCCAGTCGGATGAGGTGATCGAGAATGAACTCCGCTTCTGGCTGCCGCCAGGCACGGCAATCTTTCATACGCGCATCCCGAGTTCGGTGGATGTCACGCCGAAAACGCTCGCCGCTATGGAAAAATCGCTTGTGCCGGCAGCCAGCCTGCTTCCACGCCGAGGTGAAATGTCGGTCGTTGCCTACTGCTGTACCTCCGGTACGACTGTGATCGGCGAGGAAAAGGTCAAGGCAGCTATCCGCTCGGTCTGGCCTGAGGTCGAAGTGACCAATCCCTTTACTGCCGTAAAAGCCAATCTGCATGCGCTGGGAATCCGGAGGATCGGATTGCTCACACCTTATGAGCCAGCTGTTGCCCGCACGGTTGCGGAAAATCTCGTGAGCGCCGGATTTGACATTGTCAGTTGCGGGTCATTTTTCGAGCGCGAGGAAGCGAAGGTTACGAGGATCTCGCGCAAGTCGATTCTGGATGCCATGGAAGCTATTGGCTCCCATCCGGATTGCGAGGCAGTATTCGCCTCTTGCACCAATCTGCGCACGGCAGGCCTGCTGGAAGAAGCCATCGAGCGCCTTGGTAAGCCGGTAATTTCGTCCAATTCGGCGCTGGCCTTTCACATCACTCAGCTGTCTGCGTTGACCCCCGCCGCGAAATAACGCTCCAGAAAGCCGCTATAGATAGCGGTAAGGCTATCAAGGTCGGCAAGCGAAACGCGTTCGTCAATCTGGTGCATCGTCTGACCAACAAGACCGAATTCCACCACCGGGCAATAATCCTTGATGAAGCGCGCATCCGATGTGCCGCCGCCGGTCGACAATTCCGCCGGCCTGCCCGTCTCCGCTTCGATTGCGGCTTGAAGCGTTCCTATCAGACCCTCATCGCGCGTCAGGAAGACCGGGCTCACCCGGCCGACCCATTCAACTGAAACATCGACCGGATAGTTCTTGCAATGGCGCAATTTTGATGCGTTTGCACCGCGTTCGAGCCTGCCAAGAATCTCCTCTTTCAGCGTATCCTGACTCCAGAGATCGTTGAACCGTATATTGAATGTGGCCAACGCTTCACCGGGGATCACATTCGTTGCCTCATTGCCGACATCGATGGACGTGATTTCGAGATTACTCCGCTGAAATTGATCGGTCCCGGCATCAAAGGGTTCACCAATCAGGACGGTCATCAAATCGAGAAGGCCATTGATCGGGTTATCCGCAAGATGCGGGTAGGCGGAATGTCCCTGGATACCCCTGACGATAACTTTCCCCGACAGAGATCCCCGCCGGCCATTCTTGATCGTATCGCCGATTGAGGCGGTATTGGACGGTTCGCCAACGATGGCCGCATCCCACCGCTCGCCCTTGTCGGAAGCCCATTTCAATAGCTTGTCGGTTCCGTTGATGGACGGCCCTTCTTCATCGCCGGTAATCAGGAATGAAATCGAGCCATTGATTTTTTCATGCTTGGCGATGAAGGCCTCGACAGCAGCAAGGAAGCAGGCAATGCCTCCCTTCATGTCGACCGCGCCCCTGCCCATCATGGTGTTATTCTCGACTTCCGCTGCGAATGGGGGCGACGACCAGTCACTATCGCGCCCGGTGGGGACAACATCCGTATGCCCGGCAAACATCAGGCGCGGCCCGCTATTGCCGATACGCGCGTACAGATTTTCGACATCGGGCGTGTCCTGATCTGA
>JAHEHW010000475.1 GCA_024639745.1 Salaquimonas sp.
CCTGCTACCTCAAGATTAGGAATCTTGCGCTCTATCCTGATGAGCTACGGGACCGCTAGCCTCTCTTTAGCAAAACGGTCCCCGAATTCAATCGTGCAATCCGTTTCAATTCGATCGCCATTCCCTTAATATCGGCAGAAGTAATTAGCGGTGAATTTGCCGCCTGGAATGGAAGCGTCGTAGTGGAGAAAGACTATTACCTCAAAATCGTGAACGCGGTTCGCGAGGCAATCTTTATTATCGATTCCGGACGGCGCATCCAGTTTGCTAACGTCATTGCCAATCGCCAGTTTGGACAGGCGCTAGTCGGGCAGGACTTCGTGCGCGTCATTCGCCACCCGGATTGCCTCGCGGCGATCAACAGCGTTCTGGCGGGTGCCGACAGATCGACGGCGGTGGTATCCGTCGAAAGCCATGCCAAGACGATTTTCGATGTCACGGTTGTCGATCTCGGCGACCGGAACCCGGACGGTGCAAAAGCGATGATCAGCCTGGCCGATGTCTCCCACGTTCATGAGGCAGAGCAGATGCGTAGTGATTTCGTGGCAAATGTCAGCCATGAATTGCGCAGTCCGCTGACCACGATTTCCGGGTTCATCGAAACCCTGCTTGCCTCTGCCAAGGACGATCCACTCGCCCGTATGCGCTTTTTGACATTGATGCGGGGGGAGGCCGATCGAATGATCCGACTGATCGCCGATCTGCTTTCGCTTTCCAAGGTCGAGGCAATTCAGAGAGTTAGACCAACCAGCGTTGCGAATATCGATTCAGTTCTTCAGCGAACGTTAGCGGCTCTCAGAGACCAGGCGGAACGAGAGGGAAAGGCCCTTCGACTGGAAATTGAAACGCCATCGGGAACGATACCTGGCAGTGAAGACGAACTAATCCAAGTCTTCCAGAACCTCATTGAAAATTCGTTAAAATACAGCGCTCCAAACAGCGAAGTCGTCGCCCGTGTCTGGCACAAGGAGAGGGCCGCGGGTATTGAAGGACCGGCTATCGCGGTTACCGTAACAGATCAGGGTGAAGGGATCCCTCGCGAGCATATTCCGCGGCTCACGGAACGTTTTTACCGGGTCGATACCAGCCGGTCTCGCGATAAAGGCGGGACCGGACTCGGCTTGGCGATCGTGAAGCATATTGTAAGCCGCCATCGTGGCCGTTTGCAGATCGATAGCGAACGCGGCAAGGGGAGTAAATTCACAGTTTTTCTTCCCGAAAGCCGCGGGTAATTCCGGCTCCTTCGCCGCTGTCATCAATCTGTAACACAACTGTCATAACGCCATCATCAGAGACGGCTATGTGCCCTCGTGTCCACAATGGATTGGAAAACAAACGCTAGCAGGAGGCACAACTAATGTTGCCAAGAAACTCCGTGAAATTCCTTGCCGCCAGCGCGCTCGCCATCGGAGCGTTCGCAGGTCAGGCATCTGCCCGTGATCAGGTCCAGATCGCTGGTTCATCGACCGTTCTGCCATATGCATCGATCGTTGCAGAGGCATTCGGTGAGAATACCGATTTTCCCAAGCCTGTCGTCGAGTCAGGCGGATCTTCAGCCGGCCTGAAGCGTTTCTGCCAAGGCGTTGGTGAAAACACGATCGATATCGCAAACGCATCACGCGCCATCCGTGAAAAAGAGATCAAAGCCTGCGCCGAAGCCGGTGTTAAGGACATCATCGAAGTGCGCATCGGCTATGACGGTATCGTCTTCGCTTCCCAGAAAGACGGTCCGGCCTTTACCGCATTCGAGCCTGCCGACATCTTCAACGCAATTGGCGCCAAGGTACTCGTTGACGGCGAACTCGTTGACAACCCGCACAATAGCTGGGCCGAGTTTAATTCCGATCTGCCGGACGATGAAATTGCTATGTTCATTCCTGGCACCAAACATGGCACCCGTGAAGTCTTCGAAGAAAAAGTGCTGTTGATCGGCTGCGAAGCTACCGGTGCAATGGAAGCCATGCTCAAAGCCGGCACGACCGAAGACGATGCCGAGGATGCATGCCTTGACGTTCGTCAGGACGGTAAATCAGTCGACATTGACGGCGACTACACCGAGACTCTGGCGCGCATCGATGCAAATTCCGATGGTATCAGCGTATTCGGTCTGGCTTTCTATGAAAACAACACTGACAAGCTGAAGGTCGCCACAATG
>JAHEHW010000091.1 GCA_024639745.1 Salaquimonas sp.
AGGTCGAACAGCAATATGATATCGATGTCACTCGAGTAATTGAGTTCGGCCGCACCAAACTTGCCCATGCCAAGCACGATCAGACCGGAGCCGCTCGATGGATTTTCCGTATCGGCAAGTTTCACCTTTCCACTAGCCGCCAACTGCTTCAATCCGAAATCGATCACGCTAGACAGGCAGGCATCGGCGAATTCGGTCAGGCTACGGGTCACCTGCTCCGCCGAAAGTATTCCTGCGAGATCACCGAGACCAAGCGTCAGCGCAACCTGCCTGCGAAGCTCTCGCAGCGTCTCCATGAGGATTTTCTCGGATTCCGCGGCGCGCCATACCGACCTCGCCTCCGCGATATCGGTATGCAACCGCTCTTCCAGAGGAAGTGAAAGGACATTCGCCAGCGTCTCCGGCCGGACGAGCGCCGATTGATGCAGAAATGGCGAAAGTTCCAAAGCAGCCGCAAGGAAATCAAACGTTTCCGCGTTTGCCTCCAAGGTTTCTTTGTTTCCGTCATCGCCGCGTTCCGCGAGCTTTTCGAGAAGCTCCAAACGGAACGAAGCCGCTCGTTTTTCATCCAAGGGCCGCAAGCATGTCTTCGGTTTGTCGAACAGATCACTTCCTATGGATGACATCGGTCCCCCCTGCCCGGATTGCGCGTTTTCATTTTTCTAGCGCGGGAAGTAGGATACGGACAAGCAGTCCCGGCTGCGCATCACTCATTTCGAGCTGCCCTGAGTGAAGTTTCGCGATCGCGTCGACCAATGCGAGGCCGAGCCCGCTGCCGGGCTTGGTGCGACTCTCATCGAGACGCGAAAAGCGTTCCTTTGCACGCTCGTAATCCTGGGGAGGTATCCCTGGCCCCTTATCAGAAACCGCGACAACGATTGATCCTTTTTCCCGGTAGAGCCGCAATTCAATCTGCTTGCCGTTGTGTTCGCCGCCGTCGGCATATTTGAGGGCGTTATCGATCAGATTCGAAACAGCCTGAGACAGCAACTCACGGTTACCCTGGACCATCAGATCGGGCTCCGTCTTTACGGTAAAGGCGAAGCCCTCTTCTTCGGCAAGTGGTTCGTAGAGCTCGGCGATATCGGCGATCAAAGCGCTTATATCGATCGGCGTGAGTTCGGCGACCTGTGAACCGGCTTCGACGCGGGAGATCATCAAGAGGGCATTGAAGACCTTGATGAGTTGATCCGCCTCTTCGATAATTTCGCCCAGCGCGACAACCTGTTCCGTGTCGTCCGCATCCGCGCGCAAGACGCCATCTGCTTTATTACGGATCCGGGTGAGCGGCGTTTTCAGATCATGCGCGATGGAATCCGATACGCTCTTCAGCCCGCTATCAAGCACGGTGATTCGGTCGAGCATGGCATTCATGCGCCTGGAGAGCCTGTCGAATTCATCATTCGAGCCCATCACCGGAAGGCGCTCACTACGGTCGCCTGCAAGGATTCGCTCAGTACTTCTGGAAACGGAATCAATTCGCTTCAGCGCCCTTCGCCCAACAAAGAACCAAATCAAGAATCCGACTGCAAGCATCATGAGCATCGACAGGGTGAGCGCGCGGCGGACCACGTCGCGGAAGCGTTCTGGTTCGCCGATATCCCGACCGATCAGAATGCGCATTCCATTGGGCAAAATGAACGCCCGGGCAACCGCCCGATGGTTACGCTCATCGTTTTCGACCTGAAACGGTTGGTATTCAAAGGGATGAAGAACCCACCCCTCGCTGCGCAAAACCCCCGTTTCAATAGTCCGCACATTGCCCGCAAGAATTTGGCCATTCGGATCACTGATGACATAGAGGTTGGCGCCGGGTGCCGTAGCGCGCGCTTCCATTGTACGGATGACCGAATTCAGCCCGCGTTCACGATAGATTTTCTCAAGCGAGGCGACTTCTTCGTTGATGGTTTCCTGGTATTGCTGACGCAGATAGTCGACCGCGCCACCGGTCATGTACAAAACGAGGAATATCGCCATCAGACCGAAGGCCAGCGTATAGGCAACGGACAGGCGAACGGCCGTTACGCGCCATATCGATTTGACGCGCTCAAACATCGCGGTCAGCCACCGGACGGATCACGCAGGATGTACCCGGCGCCACGAACGGTTTCGAGCATCGGCTGATCGAAATCCCTGTCAATCTTTCCGCGCAGACGCGAAATGTGAACATCGATGACATTGGTCTGTGGGTCGAAATGATAGTCCCAGACTTCTTCGAGTAACATGGTCCGGGTCACGACCTTGCCGGCATTGCGCATCAGGAATTCCAGCAGGCGGAATTCGCGCGGCTGCAACAGGATTTTCTTGCCGGCGCGTTTCACCTCTCGGGAAAGGCGATCAAGTTCAAGCTCGCCTACTTGTAGATGGTGTTCAGTCTCATCTGGCTTGCGGCGGCGCGCGAGAATTTCGATCCGCGCCAGCAATTCGGAAAAAGCATAAGGCTTGGTCAGGTAATCGTCACCGCCGGAACGCAATCCCTTTACGCGGTCGTCCACCTGCCCGAGCGCGGAAAGGATGAGAACCGGGGTCTCCTCATCCTGGCTTCGCAACTCGCTGATCAATGAGAGCCCATCCCGCTTCGGCAGCATCCGATCGACGATGAGCACATCGTAATTCGCCGCGCGAGCCATTTCGAGGCCGGTCTCACCATCTCCGGCATGATCGGGATTGTGCCCGGCTTCCTTCAGCGCCCGGAGAAGGTAGGCCGCAGCATCGGAATCGTCTTCGACAACCAGAATTTTCATTGCACGACCATAAGCACAGCGAATGAGGGTTTGGAAGGGCTGGGAAAATAAGGGCCAGCGGTGGCAGGCTGGAATGAAGGGGAGACACCCGCCACCGCCGGAACGGCAACCCGGAACTTGAACAAATACCGGGAGCCGATTTATTGGACGACGTCCTATTTAGGAACAAGGAACATCGCGCATTGGTTCCGCTGCGGCTCAGCCCTTGTCGAGAGGCAGAGCTACGAAGCGTGAATTGCCATCACGACGGATCTGGAAGAGCGTGTTCTTCTTACCGTCTTTCTCCGCGGCAGTTACCTGATCGGCAACGTCGCGAGGAGAATTGACCTTTTTGCCGTTCACGGAGGCGACAACATCGCCTTCCTGAATGCCTTTTTGGTCAGCGGCACTGTCAGGGCGCACCTGCATCACCATCACGCCCTCGCCGTCTTCCGACGGTCCTAGCGCAAGGCCGAGCTTACCGGTATTCTCTTCCGGAATTCCTTGGTCGTTACGATCCGGGTTGACTGCCGCCATCTGGGACAGCTGACCGAGCGTGACCGAAATAGTCTGTTCTTCACCATCCCGGAAGACGGTCAGTTCGACCTCTGTGTCAGGATCATAAGATGCGATCTTGCGAGCGAGATCCCGCGGGTTTTTGACTTCGTTGCCATCAACCGCCGTGATTACGTCGCCGGATTGCACGCCTGCCTTGGAAGCAGGGCCATCCTGTTGCGGTTCAGTAACCATTGCGCCAATAGTGCTTTTCATATCGAGCGCATCAGCGATGTCTTCCGTAACCGGCTGGATCTGGACGCCGAGCCAGCCACGCACAACTGAACCTTCGCTCATCAGCTCGTCAACAATTTGCGACACACTGTTGGCCGGGATGGCAAAGGCGATGCCAACATTGCCGCCGGACGGCGAAAAGATCGCGGTGTTCACACCGATGACTTCGCCATTTAGATTGAAGGCCGGACCACCGGAATTACCCTTGTTGACCGCTGCATCGATCTGGATGAAATCGTCATAACGGTTCGTGGCGATCTCCCGGCCATTGGCCGAAACAATACCGGCTGTGACAGTGCCGCCAAGCCCAAACGGGTTACCGACAGCAACGACCCAGTCCCCAATCTGCGGGTTTTCATTGGCAAAATCGACATAGGTGAATTTGCGGTCTGCTTCGACTTTGAGAACCGCAAGATCGGAACGCTCATCGGCACCCACCAGCTTCGCGTCGTATTCGGTGCCATCGTCCATCACAATGGTGTATTGCTCACCGCCATCGACGACGTGATTGTTGGTGACCAGGAAGCCGTCTTCGGAGATAAAGAAGCCTGAGCCCTGCGACATGCCGAACCGGCGATCTGGCTTGCGCTCACCGCGTGGACCCGGACGACCGAAAAAGCGTTCGAAAAAGTCCGGATTATCGCGGAAGAATTCCGGGACGTTGCGGTTGTTGAAGCGGCGGTCGAACCGAAATTCGCCCTGCGTATCGCTTGCTGGCTGAACGGCCTGCTCAACGCGAACGCTGACAACAGCTGGCGAAACCGCCTGGACGACTTCAGCGAATCCCTGCATCTTCGGGCCATCGACCTTGACAGCCTCGGCATGGGCCAACGGCAGACCGTTCACGGTCGGTGCAAGCGCGAAGGCCGACACGGCCATGGCCGATGCGAGCAGCCCGGCGGTGACCCGGTTAAATGATTTTCTGTTTCCTGATTTCATAATGCAAACTTCCCTTTTCAATTTTGGGACTGAATTCTTGACGCAGGATCGAACCAGCGTGGCTTCCTACATAGGAAGCTGCGGATTACGTGAAAATTACAGGCAGATTACAATTTGGTTAGGTTGACGCCGGTCGCGCGAAAATCGACGTCCGAAATGCCGCTTTCGAAGCCAGCCGCGGCAATCAGGCAACTTGGATTGTGCGTCTTACACTTGATCTTGCTGGAAACTGACCACCCAGGAGAACTGCTCTCTCAGGCCAGCCTGGTTCGGATTACCGAGGACTGATGCAGTGTTTTATGGACCGGACATTTGTCGGCGATCTCAAGAAGTTTCGCGCGGGTATCCTCATCCAGCTCCTTGCTAAACGCGATCTCGCGGCTGAACTGATCGATACGGCCACCGGTTTGGCGAACGGATTCGGCACATTCCTCGCAGTCTCTGGCATGGATCTTATCATGATCAATTGTGACACTGACTAGTCCGATATCCCATCCTTTGCGATCGGCATACATGCGAATTGTCATGTTGGTGCAAGCACCGAGCGCAATTGACAGGAAGTCGTAGGGTGTTGGTCCGGCATCGGTGCCACCCATGGCGCGCGGTTCATCTGCCGTGAGATGGTGAGAACCAGCCCGAACCGCATTGCGGAACTTGCCCTCTCCGGTTTCTTCGACAATGACGGCAGCATGTTCCTCCGTCCGCTCCGCGATCACCTCTTCCGGCAGATATCGCTGCGACCATGCGGAAATCGTCTGCGCCACGAAATCCGCATCCATTGCCCGGGTCAGCAGATGATCGGCGTCATCCAGCGATATAAAGCTTTTCGGGTGTTTGGCGGCCGTAAAAATTGCCGAAGCGTTTTCGATTCCGACCGTTTGGTCGAGGGGAGCGTGGAAAATCAGCAAGGGTCTTTTCAACCCGGCAACGGCTTCCTTGACCGAGCTCTGCTCAAGGTCATCGAGAAACTGGCTCGTGATCGTGAACTTGCGGCCCGCAAGGCTCACCTCGGCCGCGCCCTTTTCTCTTATTACGCCGAGATCGGCAGCAAAGTTCTCAGTCACGTGGCGGGCATCCGCGGGGGCGCCTATCGTGACTACTGCCTTTATCTCAGGAATACGCGATCCGGCGACCAGGGCTGCGGCTCCGCCGAGTGAATGGCCGATCAGCAGGGAAGGCGCTTCAAATTGTTCGCGAAGCATGTCCGCCGCGGCAACCAGATCGGCAATATTGGAAGAAAAATTGGTTGAGGCGAATTCGCCTTCCGAAGAGCCCAGGCCGGTAAAATCGAATCTCAGGACAGCGATTCCTTCGGCTGCCAGCGCTCCCGCGATCCGACGGGTAGCGCCGAGCCCCTTCGAGCAGGTGAAACAATGGGCAAAAAGCGCATAGGCCCGCACTTTTCCCGCGGGAAGATCAAGCCGCGCGGACAATTTCGCACCGGAGGCTCCGCTAAAATCCAGCCGTCGCGATACCATGCCGCACTCCTTTTCCAGACATCGGTTAAGCGAAACTAACCTTTGTCGCCTTCACGTTCATCCAGAATTTTCGTGAGCTGTTCGTGTTCGGCATCGGACAACCTGCCGCCAGGCGTTTCGGACTGTGCGTTGCTCGAGCGGGAGCGCATTACCGACCAGGCGATTGCCAGCCCGAAAATCAGCGCGACTGCGGGTGCAAGCCACAACGCGAGATTGGACAACGAAAACCGTGGCTTGAGGAGAACAAATTCGCCATAGCGGTTTACCAGATAGTCGAGTACTTCCTCGTTGCTGTCACCGGCCACGAGGCGTTCACGTACCAATACCCGCAGATCACGCGCCAGGTCTGCATTGGAATCGTCAATCGACTGATTCTGACACTTCATGCAGCGAAGCTCGGCAGAGAGCTCCCGTGCGCGCTGTTCCAGCTTCGGATCGTCCAGAACCTCATCCGGGTTCACTGCCGGCGCGCCTGATGCAGCGACACCCAACAGACCGACTGCCAGAAACAGGCGGGACAAGAATGGACTAACCCGCTGCATGTTGTGCCTCACGCCGGGCTTTCGAAGTCTGTGCCACACCGACCCTGAGACGCCGGTCCGACAGGGAAATTCCGCCGCCAATGACCATGAATACCGTTCCAAGCCATATCAGCGTTACAAACGGCTTCCACCAGGCTCTCAGGACGATGCTACCGCTTTCCTGCAGATCTCCCAGCGAGATATAGAGCTGCGAGAAACCAATTGTTTCGATCGCAGCCTCGGTGGTCGGCGTGTTACGCGCCGGATAAACGCGCTTGGCCGGCGCAAGCTCAAACTGGCTTCCCCCTGGTCCAGTGACGGAAAAGCGCCCAACCGTTTCCCGGTAATTCGGACCGGTTACCGGTGTCAGGCCGTTGAATTGTAGCTCATACCCGGCAATCGACACCGTATCGCCGGGAGAAACCTCCGTTACCACCTCATCC
>JAHEHW010000476.1 GCA_024639745.1 Salaquimonas sp.
GAAAACGGGCATGCTTGCCTCCTCAGAGTTTGAGAAACAAAACATCCGGTAGAGAGATTTGGAAATTCAAAACGGACCGTGCGGCGTCTTTCGACTTCTCAAGCCTGTTGAAAAGTCACCATACTGAAACGGCAAAATTGCCCCGTGGTCCGAGACTGTTAAACCGTCGTTGCAGCCATGCGGCGCAGAGCGCGCAGCATGTTCCGTCTTCAGGGCTTCGACTTCGATACGAAGTCGGTCACTCTGGCCAGACCGTTTGCCAGTCATTTGCCATATCCACAATGACCCAACCAAGCTCCGATCCTTCGTCTAAGCCGCGATTCAAAACACCGATATGGCCCTTACGGTCATAAGCAAACTCGCGCTCAGCGTCCGTATGGTGCACCAGCAGACCTAGGCGTGGGCCTTCTCCACCGGTTGTATATTCCAGCATTGCAAAATCCCCATCGGAGTTCCCGCCCGCAAGTATCGGGCGTTTGCCAATGCGGCTGTCTATACCTACCGGTTTACCTTCTTTGTCATCCACGAAATCGATGCCCGGCAGTTTCATGATCTTGCCGTCCACATATTCCGTCGGCCCGGAACTGCCCAATACTTGCTCGGGCGGGATATTGTAAGCCTCTTCGGCGAATGCGCGAATGAAGTGCACGCCGCCTCCCGATACGATCCAAGTCTGGAATCCTTTGTCACGCAGATAACTCAGGAGCTCGAGCATCGGTTGATAGATCATCCGATCATAGCGCATCCCCGTGGTCGGATGCCGCGCCTCGTCCAGCCAAGCTCGGACATCTTCCTGAAATACTTCGACTGACATCCCTGAATGGCTCACGGCAAGTATTTCGAGTAGCGCCTCGGTGCCGCCTGCAGCCACTGTTTCCAGATCCCCTTCAGCGGCTGCTTTCAATACATCGGTTGTCAGAATAGAGGGGTCGGTTTCTGCCCTTTGCTTCAATCGATCAAACGCATAAATCAGCTGGAAATAAACAGGTTGTTCACCCCAGAGTGTCCCATCGTTATCAAATACAGCAATACGATCCGCTGGGGTAACATAGTCAGAAGACGACGGATCGGTAACGCTCTCAACAAATTCGACGATGGCTGCTTTGGTCTCTGTCGCGAGCCAGGATGGCAAGGGATCTGCCGAAGCCGGTGAAACGAGGCTGCATAGTGCTGCAAAGAATGCAATGAAACGCATAGTTCTCTCCGCCTGAAAATCTCCCAAAAGAAGCCCCCCCGAAGATCGGGGGAGGTAGATTGTTCTAGATCGAACTTATTTTGAGCCTATCTGGGAAAAGATCTTGTCCTTTGCATCACCGATAGTGAAGCTGCCCGGTTTCTGGCGTGGCGGGAATTCTTCAAAAGTCGCGAGAAATTGTGCAACATAATCCGCTGCAGGCAGCAGCAGATAGACACGATCCAGATACCAGTCCCAATAGGTGTTGGACGTGATGTTGGCGCGCTCATATGGATCGCGACGCAGGTTGAAAAGAAGTGGAATGCGCAATTCAGTCCAAGGTTCAGCCCAAGCCTGCAAGGTTTGAGGATAACGATGCTCAAGGAAGATCGCTTTCCAATCATCATAGCGCAGCGCCGTCAGGTCGCCATCATCTGAGAAATAAAAGATTTCGTGACGTGGTCCTTCTTCCGTTTCGCCGGTCAGGTAGGGCAGAAAGTTGTAGCCATCAAGATGCACCTTGTATTCGCGTCCAATTGCCTGAACACCACCAGCTTTCAACTGCTCCTTGATGTCGGGGTTTCCAGCAACAGCTACATATGTTGGCAGCCAGTCCATGTGGTGCATGATTTCGTTGCTGATTGATCCAGCTTCGATTTTGCCCGGCCAACGGACCATGGATGGAACCCGCCAGCCACCTTCCCAGTTGGTATTCTTTTCACCCCGGAACGGCGTCATCGCGGCATCTGGCCAGCTATTCATGTGTGGGCCATTGTCGGTCGAATAATGCACGATAGTGTTGTCGGCGATACCAAGTTCATCCAACAGATCAAGAAACTGACCGATATGCATGTCATGCTCGATCATGCCGGCCTGATACTCATCCACATGCCTACCGGCGATTTCGTCCGCCTTGGTGCGCATCTCATCCTTCACGTGGGTCCGGGCATGCATACG
>JAHEHW010000477.1 GCA_024639745.1 Salaquimonas sp.
AGAAAGCACGGCTTCCAATCCTTCCGGCTGCGCGTTGATTCACGATTTCCGGAGCGGCGAATTCAGGGCTGGCGAAAAATCGCAAGGCTTTACTACAAGACTTGGCGATAGGGGCCTTAACCGGATATGTAATGCTCCAGCTGCTCAATGGTGAACTTCTGGTCTTCGATAATGCTTTTCACCAGATCGCCAATTGAAATGATTCCAATGACTTTCTTGTATTCGAGGACCGGCAGATGACGGACGCCTTTGTCGGTCATGACTGCCATGCATTCTTCCACGGACTGTTCGGGGCGAGCGCATATCACACGCGTCGTCATGATGTCCTTGACATTCGTCGTTGGGGACGAGCGTCCTTTCAGAAACACATTCCGTGCGTAATGGCGCTCAGTGATGATGCCGACCAAATGTCCGTCATCGAGGACAATGAGAGAGCCGACATCGTTCTCGGCCATTTTCTGTATGGCATCGAGAACCGTGTCCTCCGGTCCAACTGAGAAAATCTCAGGCCCCTTCTGATCAAGTAACTGTCTGACGGTCGCCATGTCTGTCTTTGCCTATAAAACGCTGAAAATATATGACAAAGCTGGATCCCGCGCATTGATCCTCGTCAAACACAAATCGCCCTATATCTCCATCGGAAACGTTGCTGTGTGATGAAACTGTTTGAAAAGGTGTGCGAGAAAGAAAAACCTGACCCGGGATAAGAGCGGAGTTATTGTGGAACACATGCAGGATCGAATAAGGCTGCTCTACACCGGGCGCAGTCATAAGGCACAATTATTCAGATACGGTTTAATTGCTTTCGACGCGGTGACTATTCTCTATTTTATCGCCACGGCCGCAATACAGCAAACGCCGTTGATGAACATCATCAATACGCTTATCGGCTTGCTGATACTGGCTGATTTTGCAGCGCGAATCTGGATAGCTCCGAACCGAAAGAAGGTCCTATTCCAGATTTATACCGTTGCTGACCTCGTGGTCGTTGCGTCGCTGTTGCTTGCGCCGCTGATCACTGACGATCTTGCCTTCCTTCGAATTCTGCGTGGATTGCGTCTGATCCACTCTTATCATCTGATCCGTGACTTGAGGCGTGAAAGTCGATTCTTTCGCCTTCATGAAGATGCGATCTATGCAGCAGTCAATCTGTTCGTATTCATCTTTGTTACAACATCGATCGTTTTCGTGGTCGCGTTCGAGCATAGACCTGGTTTTCCAGCATATGTCGACGCCCTCTACTTCACCGTTGCCACCCTGACCACTACTGGCTTCGGCGATATCACGATGACAACCACTACCGGCAAGCTGCTTTCGGTGTTCATCATGGTTGTTGGTGTTGCCTTGTTCGTTCAGCTGGCAAGGGCAATATTCCAACCCTCCAGGATACGGCATAAGTGCCCCGAATGCGGTTTGACACGACATGACCCGGATGCCGTGCACTGCAAGCATTGTGGTGAACTGCTAAAAATCGAAACAGACGGGATGGGTTCAGGCTGAACATTCGATTCCTGGAAACTGTCAGGTCGATGAAGCGCAAATGCCTCTGGCAGAAATCACTCGCTGGACACCTGTCGCGCCTCCTAAACGACCTTGGCCGGGCAATCTCACAGACGCAACTTGGCGCGGCAAAGGTTTCACGCCAGCCGCTTTCCAAGGGTCAACCCGTTGATCTTCTCGACGATCGAATCCCGGTCGATGCCGTAATGCCTGTAAAGGTCGCCGATCGTTCCGGTTTGCCCGAAATGTTCCACGCCCAAGGGCACTGTGCGATGTCCTGCAACGGATCCGAGCCAGGCCAGCGTCGCCGGATGCCCGTCGATCACCGTTACCAGAACGCAATGGGGCGGCAACCCTGCCAGCAGGCGTTCGATATGGCTGAAGGCGCCGGTATGGCGCCTGGCTCTGGCCCGTTGCGCGGCCGTCCAGCCGGCGTTGAGCCGGTCCGCCGAGGTGACGGCCAGAACGCCGATATCACGCCGACCCTGCGCCACTTGCGCTGCAGCGTCGATCGCTTCCGGCGCGACCACACCCTGATAGGCGATGACGACTTCGGGATTGGGACCGGGTTTTCGCAGCCAGTAGCCTCCGTCGATCGTGCCCTGGCGGAAAGCGTCATCGGCCCTTG
>JAHEHW010000092.1 GCA_024639745.1 Salaquimonas sp.
GGGCCCTAGCTGAGCGGTCCCCCCAAATCGGCGGCTTGCCGTTTTTCTATCTGCTTCGCACCGTGATGCCGGTTGCATTGGTGCTTTCGCTGATTCAGGCGCTCGGCTTAGTTCTGCGCTGGTTTGATCTTGGAGGGCGCTGAAATGGCAGCAGAAGTAGCATTTCTCGTCCTCATGTTCATGGCGCTTATCGGCGTGCTTTTTTCCGGGGTCCCCGCAATGATTGCCATTGGCGGCGTGCCCTTGATTGCGGCGTTATTGGCGGGACTAGCGGGTGGTTTCGATCTGGCATTGCTCGGCGCGTTTCCCCAGCGCCTCTACGGCATTATGGGCAACCAGCTTCTGATCGCGATCCCATTGTTCATCCTGATGGGTGTTTTGATCGAACGGTCGGGCCTTGCCGAAGCCATGATGCGGGAGGCACAGCGGCTATCCGGCGGAAAACCCGCCCCAATGGTGCTTGGCGTCCTCTTGATGAGCACCCTGATTGCGGCCACTACCGGGGTGGTGGGTGCAACAATCGTCATGCTGGCAATGATTTCCTTTCCGGCGCTGATCCAATCGGGCGTGTCGCGGCGTCTTGCGAGCGGCGCGGTCTTATCCGCCGGGACACTGGGACAAATCATTCCGCCCTCCATTGTTTTGATCATTCTGGCCGATCAGGTTTCAAACGCGTTTCTTCAGGCCCAGCGTGAAAATGGGATTTTTGCTGTTCAACCGGTTACCGTGAGCGATCTCTTTGCAGGCGCGGTGCTGCCAGGTCTGATGCTGGCTGCCTGCTATGCCGGATACGCGCTCTGGCGATTGAGGGGAACAGAGCAGATTAAAGCGGTTGAGACATCTCAGACGCCAAACACCTCCGGCATATTGCTGTTTCTGCCGGTCGCACTGATCGTGCTGGTAATGGGGGCAATCCTTGCAGGGGTTGCTACGCCAACCGAGGCGGCTGCGCTCGGCGCTGTCGGAACGCTCCTGATCGCCGGATTGCGGCCCTCTGGCGGGCCCTATCATCCCCGTTCGATTCTACCGGCGATCGTTGCCGCATTCGCCGTATTCTTGCTTGCTATCGTGCCCTTGATGCCAGCTGCTTCTAAGTTTCCCATCGGTTCGATCGCTGCGGTTACGCTGGGGGTGTGTCTTGTGCTTGCATCGGTTTCGTTACTTCGATCCGCTGTTCTTTTACCGGCCGTTTGGGAGACCGCTCTTCTTTCCGGCATGATTTTCGGCATCGTCATCGCGGCCGCCATGCTTTCTCTGGTTTTCCGGGGATTGGGTGGCGATGATCTTCTTGCCGGACTGGCGACAGGATTTCCCGGCGGCTCTTCCGGCTTTCTGATTGCGGTTCTTTTTGCCGTGTTCCTGCTCGGCTTCGTGCTGGAGTTCATCGAAATAGTGCTGATCGTGGTGCCGATTGCGGGGCCGGTGCTGTTTGCATCGGGTGTCGACCCGGTCTGGTTCGCGATTCTCCTGGCGGTCAATCTTCAGACATCCTTCCTGACGCCGCCTTTCGGGGTCGCGCTGTTTTATTTCCGGTCGGCGGCTCCGGCTGATTTGCCGATTGTGGAGATCTACAGATCGGTTATTCCTTTTGTGCTTCTGCAACTAGCGGTACTTCTCGCGGTCTATACGGTCCCGGAGATCGCGCTTTGGTTGCCTGCCATGCTGTTTGGCGGTTGACGCAGCGGTGCCGTGCCGACAATTCTTCCGGCAACCAAGTTTCCCTGGAGTTTCCGATGCTTTCCGAGAATAAAGATTTTCCGATCAACTGGCTGCGTTCAGAATTTCCCTCGCTTGACGTCGAGGATGCCGGCAGGAAGCGGGTCTATCTCGACAACCCTGCCGGAACCCAGGTGCCGGCCAGCGTGGCCGACGCGATCCGCAACACGATCCTGTTTGAAAATGCCAATCTCGGTGGCTCATTTCCTACCAGCGAGGCTGCCGGCCATGTGATCGAAGAGGGGCATCGGGCGATGGCCGATTTCTTCGGCTGCTCACCCGAAGAAGTGGTGATCGGCCCGAATATGACGAGCCTGACTTTCAATTTCTCCCGTATGATCGCCCGTCACTGGAAGGAAGGTGACGAGATTGTCGTCAGCCAGATGGATCACGAGGGCAATGTCTCGCCATGGCTGCAACTCGCTGACGATAAGGGGTTGGTGGTCCGAAAGGTTTCGTTTGACACGGATAGCTGGCAGATCGAGCCGGAAGCACTGCAATCGGTTCTTACCGACCGAACGAGCCTTGTCGCAATTACGGCTTCAAGCAATCTGACCGGGTCGATCAATCGTCTGGCGGAACTGATACCCCTTATTAGAGGAGCCGGTGCGCTGGTGTATGTCGATGCGGTGCAGTTCGCGCCGCATGGGTTCGTCGATGTTGGCGTGCTTGACTGCGATTTTCTCGTTTGCTCGTCCTACAAATTCTTCGGACCGCATTTGGGTATCCTATATGCCCGCAAATCCGTGATGGAGAGCCTCGATCCCTACAAATGCCGCTGTTCCTCGAATGCTTTGCCCGAGCGTTTCGAGACCGGTACTCCGCAGATCGAATTGGTTGCGGGGCTGACTGCCTGTGTCCGCCATTTCGCAAAGCTCGGCGAGGCGGTTGGTGAGAAAGGCGATCGCCGGGCAAGGATTGCGGCTGCCTTCGAAAGTTCGATCCGGCATGAAATGCATGCGGTGGCGACACTGATCGATGGATTGCAGACGATCCGCGGACTAATCATTCACGGGATCACGGATTCAACGCGTTTCAGCCACCGTGTGCCAACGGTCTCTTTCACACTTTCGGATATGGCGCCGGTCGATCTGGTACGATGCCTCAACGAGGAGGGGATATTCTGCTGGGCGGGGCACAACTATGCCTGGGAAGTCGTGCATCAATTGGGTATCGATCCTGCCAAGGGTGTCGTGCGCATCGGGATCGCGAACTACAATACGGCGGAAGAAATCGACCGGACGCTTGAAAGCGTCGAACGCAACATTGCAATGTTGCGCCAGGAACGGTGACCTTAAAGTTCTGAATCAGATTCCGGCTATTAGCCTAAGTCTTTGAAATAGAATTCGGTTATCCGCCCATGCGCTCGCCATCCGGGTGCACGAGGTCTCGGGTGTAAAGGGTAGCCTTGCGCATTTCACCGAGGATTTCGATAGTGACCTCCGGGCCTTTTTCGATCAGTTCAACTGGCAGGAAGCCTATGGCAACCGATTTGCGGCTGTAATGAGCAAAGCCTCCGGAAGTCACGAAGCCGACGACTTCGCCATCATGGAAAATCGGTTCGTCGCCCCAGACATCGCCTTGCTGCATATCGGTCGGATCGGCCTCCACAATGAAGGTGCAGAGCTTGCGCTTCGGTCCATCCGCTTTTTCCCGCTCGGCCTCGGTCCGCCCGATGAAATCGATGTTTTTCTTCCAGGCAATGAAGCGGTCCATGCCGGTTTCGCAGGGCATGTAATCGGGCCGGAACTCCCGGCCCCAGGACCCGAAGCCTTTCTCAAGCCGCAGGCTCATCATGGCCCGCATGCCGAAGGGTTTCATGCCCAGCGGCGAACCGGCCTCATCAAGCGCATTGTAAAGCGCGATCTGTTCTTCTGCCGGGACATAGATTTCGTAACCCAGGTCGCCGGTATAGGAAACGCGCTGGACAAAAGCTCGTGTCGTTCCGATATCGACATGGCGCAAATCGAGGAAGCGCATATCGGTAATGTCCTGGTGCGCGGCAGCGGCGAGAATATCGCGGGCTTTCGGCCCGGCGATGTGGAAGCCAATGCTGCGCGTGGAGATGTTTTCGATCGCGACCGATTCGTCTTCTGGCACATGGGTTTCAAACCAGCGCATGTGGATTGCCTGAATGCCGAAAGAGCCGGTGAGCTGGAATTCCTCTTCGCTCAAGCATGAAACTGTCAGGTCGCCGATCAAGCGTCCCTTGGGCGAGAGCATCGGGGTAAGCGACAAGCGTCCCGGCTTTGGAATGCGCCCGGCCATCAGACGGTCGAGCCATTCTCGCGCCCCCGGTCCCGTAACCCGGTATTTGCCGAAATTGTGGATTTCGTTGATGCCTGCGGCTTCGCGGACTGCACGGCATTCTTCGCCGACGATCGGGAATGCGTTTGAACGGCGGAAGCTTGGTGTTTCGTGAAGCGGTTCGCCTTCCGGGGCGAAATAGTTCACGGCTTCCATGCCATATCCCGCGCCGAAGACCGCACGGTGATGTTTCCAGATCGGGTAGGCCGGAGTGGTATTGTGGGGTCGCGCTGCCGGTAATTCCTCATTCGGGTAGGAGACGGAGAACCGGCGCTGATAGTTCTCCTCGACCTTTGCGCGGGTATAGCCCGGCGTGATCCAATTGCCGAACCGGGCCACGTCCATCGCCTGCACATCGCGTGATGGCTCGCCCTCGACCATCCATTCAGCCAGCGTCAGACCAACGCCTCCGCCCTGGCTGAAGCCGGCCATGACCGCGCAGGCAGACCAGAAATTCTTCAGGCCCAGAACGGGTCCGAAAAGCGGGTTTCCATCGGGTGCGAAGGTGAAGGGGCCATTTATGATGGTCTTGATCCCGGCGCGTTCGAGAACCGGGAAGCGCTTGAAGGCGAATTCCAGGCTGTCGCCGATCCGTTCAAGGTTGTAGTTGAGCAATTCGTGGCCAAAATCGAGCGGGGTTCCATCGACAGCCCAAGGGTCGCATTGCTGCTCGTAAAATCCGATGCAGATGCCGCGGCCTTCCTGGCGAAGATAGCTTTCGCCCTCAGGATCCATGACATGCGGCAGCTCGCTGTGACGCTCGTAGACTTCGGGCGTTTCCTCGGTAATGAGGTACTGGTGCTCCATCGGGTGCAACGGGAAATATACGTCCGCCAATGCTCCGACCTCTCGCGCCCAGAGTCCAGCCGCATTGACCACATGTTCGGCGATCACACTGCCTTGCTCTGTGACGACTTCCCAGGATCCGTCGGTCTGCGGGTTGAGGGCTGTGACCGGATTACGGAGCATGATCTCAGCACCCGCCATCCGGGCGGCCTTTGCATAGGCGTGGGTCGTGCCCGAGGGATCGAGATGGCCGTCGAGCGGATCATAAAGGCCGCCGATTACGCCGTCCGTATTGGTGATCGGCGAGAGTTCGCGGATTTCCTCCGGCCCGACGATCCGTGTGTCTAGTCCCATATATTTATGTTTCGCGTGCTCGGCGATCAGGTAGTCCATCCGGTCTCGGGTTCCAGCAAGCGTCACGCCGCCGACATGGTGCAATCCGCAGGACTGGCCGGTGATCTCTTCCAGCTCGCGGTAAAGCCGGATGGTATAGCCCTGAAGCGTTGCCATATTGGTGTCGGCGTTCAGAGTATGGAAGCCGCCCGCCGCGTGCCATGTCGAGCCAGAGGTCAGCTCAGAGCGCTCGATCAGCAGGCAATCGGTCCAGCCGAGCTTCGTTAGATGGTACAGAACCGAACAGCCAACGACGCCGCCACCGATCACCGCGACACGGGTATGGGATTTCATGGATGGACCCTCCTGGAAACGCTCAGGCGAGGGGACCTCAATTCAGGTTCGCAAGCAAGCGTTCAGGCGGCGAAATAGGCAAGGATTGCGGTGTCTAAGCTAAAGCTCAAGCATCGCGCGACGGCAGCTTGTCGATACCGCCATTGGCTTTCGACCAGTCGAGCGGGTCGCCCAGGAAAGATTTGACCGCCAAAAGCGTTTCCTTGTCGAACAGCGATTGTTCACTGGCGACTTTCAGGACGTCGTGCCAGGTGCAGAGATAGTGCAGCTTCATGCCATGCTTCGCCAAAGTTTCAGGCGCATCCTTGAAGATGTCGTAATAGAAGACAGAGAAGGTGTCCGTAACTTCGGCACCAGCTTCGCGTATCGCATTTGCAAAGCCGATCTTGGAACCGCCATCGGTTGTCAGATCCTCAACGAACAGAACCCGCTGTCCGTCTCTGAGGTCGCCTTCGATACGAGCATTGCGGCCAAAGCCCTTGGGCTTCTTGCGGATATAGATCATCGGCAGGCCAAGCCGTTCGGCAAGAAACGCCGCATAGGGAATGCCGGCTGTCTCCCCGCCGGCAACGCAGTCATATTTCTCGAATCCTGCATCGCGCATCACCGTGGCAACTCCGAAATCCGATACCGCAGAACGGATGCGCGGATAGGAAATCAGTTTGCGGCAGTCGATATAGACCGGGCTCTTCAACCCCGAAGTGAAGGTATAGGGCTTGTCAGAGCGAAAATGCACGGCGCCGATTTCCCAGAGCATTTTCGCGGTTAGATCTGCGATGGTGCTCCGGTCGGGGAATGTGTTCTGGAACATGGTGCGGCTTCTCTTCTAATTCACTCGAAGGTGCAATAGCAGCAAATGTCAGACAGCGCGACGGTCAACGGCTTCATGAATTGTGGATGACGCCGACTAATGCCCCATTACCCGTCATTTGACGATCCGGCTTTCCCAAATTGCTCGCGCAGCTTTGCGCAATGATCGACAGTTGGGTTGGCGCTGGTGAAGAGAACGATGTCATAGGGCGGGGGCATGTCGGCAGATCCATAATCCGCAAACTCGCCGGAGCCGTCGCGGACCTGAATTTGCCCGATCACCAGACTGTCGTTTCCGGGGTCGAGGGCTCGAAGGATCAAGGGTGCGCCCCGATCCTTCCTGACATGACCGTTGCCGGCGATCATTACTGCCTTGCCGCTCTCATTTGCTCCTTCAAACATGGCCTCGGCGAGCGATCCATCGCGGGCACGTTGAACGGGGATCATCCCGGTAAGGGCTGCTTTGGGCATCAGGCCGCAATGGGATTCCTCAAGCTCGGTC
>JAHEHW010000478.1 GCA_024639745.1 Salaquimonas sp.
AGCGGGCAATATACCGGAAAATTTATCGCATTATCCGAAGATACGCGGACCGGTGAGGGTCACCATCGCGGCTTCATTATTAGCGAGCGTGAAATCCATGAATTCTCTATAGTCGAGAAGGATGGCTACGCGATTACCGATGCAGCGTTTTCTCCAAGCGGAGACCTATTGCTCCTCGAGCGCTATTACAGCTTGCTGGGCGGAATAGGTATGCGCATTCGCAGCACGCCACTGGAAGCCATTCACCCAGGTGCAATACTGGCACCGAAGCCGCTCTTGGTATCTCGAGCGTTCACGGTGATCGATAACATGGAGGCTTTGGCTATCTGGCAGGATAGCGACGGGCAAACCCGGATTTCGGTTCTGTCCGACGACAATTTCAGCGACCGTCAGAAAACGCTTCTGTTCGAGTTCACTTTGCTGGACGAACGGCAGGCCCCGGCTTCAGAACGTTGATAAGAGCGCCATATGGCACCAGCGATACCAGACCGATTGCCACTTTGACCAAAAAATCACCGATCGCGAGCGACGCATAAAGCGGCATTGCGATACCGAATATGCCGGCGGGGAACCCAAGCGACTGCTCCTCCAAACCAAGCGCCGTATCTAAGAAACCGAAAGCTGGCGCGAAAGCCAGACCAAAGAAAATGACGGTATCGATCACCGAACCCAAAAGTGTCGAGATCAGCGGCGCACGCCACCACGCACCATTGCGCAGCCTGTTGAAGATGCCGGCGTCGAGCAACTGGGCAAATAGGAACGCGCTACCGGATGCAATTGCGATCCGTGGCGAAGCGAAGGTAATCGACAAGAGAACCGCGAGCGCAAAGCCGACCGCGATCACACGCCGGGCGGCAGACTGCCCAAACTGCCGGTTCGCCAAGTCATTTACCAGAAATGCAAAGGGATAGGTGAAGGCACCCCAGGTCAGCAATTCCCCGAGAGCGAAATACTCGAAACGATACTGAACAAGAATATTCGAGACCACGACGATAAAAGCCATGGCCAGAGTGAACGGCGTAATTGCTCTGAGAGAAACTTCCATTTTTTTATCCTGGGTGATGGCACCAGCCAAGGGCCCGAAGGGCGATGAGCGTGATTGAAACGGCTGAATTAAGCAGCAGTTTCAGCGGCTTTCTTAGCGATCTGCCGCTTCAGAAGACGCGCTTTCATGGAAAGCTCGCCATCCTTCGCCTTGGCAAGAAAAGCGTCCAGACCGCCACGATGCTCTACGGTGCGCAGGGCAGAAGCCGAAACCCGCATGCGGACGCGCTGGTTAAGTACCTCGCTCATCAGCGTGACATTCACGAGGTTGGGCAGAAAACGCCGACGGTTCTTGTTGTTCGCATGGCTAACATTGTTGCCATACATCACGGTCTTACCGGTCAATTCACAAGTTCTGGACATCGTCCTATCCTCTCGAATACAGCACCCCGTACACGCAACCGCCAAGCCTTTCAAACGACCTTAGCCATGGCCTCCGAATGCGGAACGCGAAATGATCACGGGTTTCCGGGAAAAATTTTCGCCGTCTATAGACGCAGCAGCGCTCGGGGTCAATACAATTATGCCACTCTTGAGAACGGCCGGTTGACATGAAAATGACAGACCAGGCGCCCATTCAGTATGGATGGGCATGATCCATTGCAAGGAAGGCGTGGTAAACAATCGCTGCGAATACGGACGGGGCCATATGAGATTTTTTGCAAAACTGGCGATGACAACGCTGTTTGGGGCGCTTGCACTTACGCACACGGCTAACCAAAGCTCCGCAATCGAACTTCATCGAACGGATTTTACCGTCAAGTTCGGAGCGATGACCGTCGGGTCGCTCTCCCTCGGCGTCGACATTGATGCCAATGACTACAAGCTTACGGGAAAGGGTAAAACCGAAGGACTGGCGGATTGGTTCGCTAAGGGCAAAGCGGAAATTGAAAGCCACGGACATCTCGTATCCGGGAGAGTCATTGCGTCAAACCATTTTTTGTCGGTTACGGAAAAAGATAAGACCGAAGCTTTGACAATCGGCTTCGGTGGCGGCGACGTAAAGGAAGTATCGCTCAAACCGGACAAGCGGAAAAATCGCAAAAATCCCAAGAAATTCGTCGTCC
>JAHEHW010000479.1 GCA_024639745.1 Salaquimonas sp.
AACGAGGCGTTCATTAAAGGCCCGCATTCCGCTCTGATTAGAGCCGCGATAGAAGGCGTCCGGAAGTGATTCTTCAAGAACCGTGACGCCGGTTTTCATGCTTCCTCCTTACTCCCAAGGGGTTGTGTATTCATATTGTTCCAAAACCATTGGACTGAGCCCCGATGCCTGTACGAGCTCACCCCTCCAAATATTGCGGCAAGACGGTGCTTGCTGTCAATTATTAAATAAGAAT
The DNA here is from genome assembly GCA_024639745.1 of Salaquimonas sp. Taxonomy (GTDB): domain Bacteria; phylum Pseudomonadota; class Alphaproteobacteria; order Rhizobiales; family Rhizobiaceae; genus Salaquimonas. The sequence continues at coordinate 236 of JAHEHW010000479.1, forward strand.
GATTTATTTATTGACAGACCTGAAGTTCTGTGGTGTTGTCTGTCCTGGATGTTCGAGGTGCTGTGGGAGCTCCATCAATTGGAGTGGGCAGGCTCGGGCTCTCTTGAAAGCTTAAAACTGGGAGGACCTGATGAGGAATCTGAACAGAGTTACCGGCGCATTGTTCGCAACCGCGGCATTCGCCGCATCGGGTGCGTACAACGCATCCGCTCAGGACATGGGCGCCTGTCTGATTACGAAGACCGACACCAACCCCTTCTTCGTCAAGATGAAGGAAGGTGCGAGCGCGGCGGCGAGCGAAGCCGGCATCGAGCTTGCAACTTACGCCGGCAAATATGACGGGGATGTCGAAACGCAGGTCGCGGCCGTGGAAACCTGTATTGCTTCCGGTGCAAAGGGGATTCTGATCACGCCGACCGATAGCCGGGCTCTTGTTCCAATCATCACGCAGGCCAGAGACAATGGTGTATTGGTTATCGCGCTGGACACTCAGTTCGAGCCGGCGGACGCTGCCGATGCGACTTTTGCGACTGACAATTTCAAGGCCGGTGAGATGATCGGCGAGTGGGCGAAGGCGAGAATGGGGGATGACGCGGCAAATGCCAAGATTGCCCTTCTTAACCTGAACGCGTCCGAAGTATCGGTCGACTATCAGCGCAATAATGGCTTTCTCAAGGGCTTTGGCATCGACATCAAGGATCCGACCGATATCGGCGACGAAGACGACCCGCGCATTGTTGGCAATGACGTGACCGACGGCTCGCCGGATGGCGGTCGCCGCGCCATGGAAAACCTGCTTCAGGTAAATCCCGATATAAATCTCGTCTACACGATCAACGAACCTGCTGCAGCGGGCGCCTATGAAGCACTCAAGGCGGCTGGCAAGGAAGAAGGCGTAACGATTGTTTCCGTTGACGGTGGCTGCCCGGGCGTGAAAGACATCGAGGCAGGCGTTATTGGCGCGACGTCCATGCAATTCCCGCTGCTCATGGCTTCCAAGGGGATTGAGGCGATCAAGGCCTTCGCTGAAGGCGGTGCCAAGCCGGAGAATTCTCCAGGTCTCGATTTCTTCAATACCGGCGTCGAACTGGTAACCGACCAGCCGGTGGATGGCCTGCCGTCGATCACCTCCGAAGAGGGCCTCAAAAAGTGTTGGGGCTAGGCTAAGCGCAATCCTCGGGAGGTGCGTCTGAATTCACCTCCCCAATCTCGCAATTGACCGTTCGCAGCGCCGGATGCACAATCACGGCAAGGAGGAGAGTTATGTCAAGTTCCAGCAGCACCGGGTCGGGTGGGCAGGATTTCGAACGAGATCTCGAAAAGAGTGACGGGAACGTCGCCACGTTCGAATATCTCCATAACCGCCCTCTCGACCGTATCCAGCACGTTCTGCACAGCAACCCGACAATGGTGCCCGTCATTGTACTGGCGGCCAGCATCATCGTATTCGGAATCGTTGCCGGTGAACGCTTCTTCTCGCCGTTCAACCTTTCTCTGATCCTGCAGCAGGTGTCGATCATCGGCATGCTTGCGGCGGCTCAGTCGCTGATCATCATCACCGCCGGCATCGATCTTTCAGTCGCTGCGATCATGGTGCTGATGTCGGTTATCATGGGCAATCTGGCGGTCAATCTCGGCGTTCCGAGCCCGATCGCGATCTTGATCGGATTCGCGGGAGGCGTCGGCGCGGGCTTTCTGAACGGCCTTTTGATCACCAAGGTCAGACTGCCTCCCTTCATCACTACACTTGGCACTTGGTCGATTTTCTACGCTCTGCTTCTGTGGCTTTCGGGAGCACAATCCATCCGCGGTTCGGATATCGACGCCACGGCGCCGTTCCTGAAATTTTTCGGCATCGCTTATGAAGTGGCCGGAG
>JAHEHW010000480.1 GCA_024639745.1 Salaquimonas sp.
AGTGTGGGTGCGAGGAATCGAACGATGCTATCGAGAAGGCTCTTGTGGGCAACCAGCCGGCAAAGAGGTTTCGGGTCGCTGCCGGCATTCAAGTGGGGTGAATGCCGATTTCTCACCCTCCTTCCCTAAGGGAAGTATTTGATCAGCACAACAAGAAAGCCTGCGAAAACCCGGTCTTAAAACAGGCGCGAATGCATGAGTTCATTTCCAAATGAATATTTGCGAAAAATCTATTTTTAGTCTTGCCGGTTAAGCCTTTAGGAGGTGAGTGCTTTGAAAAATCGTATCCAAACTATACGCTTAATAATGCGCGAAGGTGCAGGATGTGACGTTTGTCACAGTCACAAGATAATCTGGGAGGTACCTTGTGTGGGAACTGCCAGGAAATTGGCTGCCAACTTAAGTTCACAGGGATACCGAAGTAGGAGAATTATCATGAAGAGAGCAATCACAGCATTTGTGGCCGCCGGTTTGATCGCCACGGTGCCGCTTGCGGCATCGACCCAAGAAGCTGCTGCGGTCCACAAGCAATGGCATAAGGGGCTGGCCACCGGCATCGGTGTTGGCGTTGGCCTTGGAATCGTTGGCGCGTTGACTCGGCCTAGGCAGCAGCAGGTTATTGTTCAGCAACCAGCACCTGTATACATACAGCCAGCGCCTCAGCCGACTTATTATTACAGCCAGGCGCACTACAACTACTGCTATTCAAAATACAGATCCTATGATGCAGGCACGAACAGCTACCAGCCTTATCCGGTAGGCAGCCCGCGTCGTCAGTGCTACTCGCCGTATTAATCGGGTCGGCGGCATCGCTGTAAGTCTCGAATCCTCCGGTGAAACGCCGGAGGAGTTTTGTTATGTTTCGATCGATCAGTAATCCATTGCCGAATAATGTTTTCCGGTTTCCCCCGCACAATGCCGTCGTTTTTCGCCGAACTGTCAGTCCACGCCCGCGCGGAACGGGGCATTGGCGTCGCCGAACTTACCGCCTGCAGGACTGTTTTCGAAAACCCGGCAAACCATTTCATTGAGCAGTTTCGACCTGTTTTCGAGGCTTTGAGACCTTCGCACCATGGCGCATCGGGGGCTGGTGGCTCGATTCTCGCTCCTTTTCGCTGTGCCGGCGGCGGCAACACGCCGGAATATACGGCGCCATACGGACATGTGGTTTTCTGGACCGGGAAATATCCGTTGGTTTCCCCGACGCTTCACATGGTCTTTAGCGGTGGACTTGGTGTTGGCGCAGGAATTCAGCAGTTCGATGAGACGCAAGGCAAAGCGTACCGGACTGCGCTTCGGGATGGGCGAAAAGCCGATGCATTGCTTGGAGCGTTGGAAAAGGCCGAAGCAGCGGGCTGCTTTATCGAATGGCGATCACGGTTCTTCACGCATTCTTACGCGGGAGGCGGCCTTGATCCGGGCAAGCTTGCCGATTTGGAAGGGCTAACCGTCCGCAGTCGCGGCGAAGAATATCCAGATGTTATTTTCGACGATCGCTGTGGAAGCTGGCTTGTGGATCGCCTAGCGCCTTTGCTGCCGTTACAGGCATGGCTGGTAGCAACCTTCGCGGACTGATCGGCAGACTCTCTCTGTGTGTCCGCATGCTCACCCGTCACTGATCCGTTTTTGGCAGATCATCCAGGTTCTGGAGCCAGTTTCGTAGACGGCTTTCGTTTTTTCCCAGATCGCTGTGACCCAGAAGGGAAGAAGAAAAGATCGCCAAGGTTGCCTTTCCGTCCGCAGCGGCCAGAAACCGGATATTGACCGTATCCGGGAAACGCATCCATTTGGTTCGGACGATATATCTGGCGTAGAGCGGATCGGTTTGATCGTCGACGCGCTCTACACGCGGTCGTCCATCCATTCGTTCCGTGAAAATTTGCGCAAGTCTTTTTGGCGAGAGGTCATAAACAGGGGACGGAATATCGGCTTCTCGCGTCCAGCAATAATTCGGTGGGCAGGCGAGCGCGGAATTCGGCTTTTCCGGCGGGGACAATTCCTGAAAATTGATCGGTCCTTGGTCGGGGGCGCCGCCGATGGCTCTCCACAGCGGGTCGCGAAGAAGCGCAAAAGCGGCAATCAGGATGACTGCTATCGTCAATCCTAAAA
>JAHEHW010000093.1 GCA_024639745.1 Salaquimonas sp.
CGCCGCCAGCCTTTATCACCGGCTTCTTGGAGGTGGTCAGCTTCTCGATAGCCTCTTCGAATACGGTCTGATCGGCTGTCGCCATGAGCGGCGGGACGCTGCGCTCCGGCAGGGTGTAAAGATTAACATCCATCATCTGCGGCTGGGTGTTCAGCGGCAATAGCATGTAGAAAGGTCCCGCCTTGTAAGGATGGTGCACACAGGCCGTTCCGCGCCGCAAGCAATCGCGAAGCGCACCTGGCGTATGCAGGACATACGACTGGCCCATCCGCGCGGTGATCTGACCGAACAGCCCCTGCTCCTCCTTGGGAATCTGCTGCATGTTATAGCCTTCCCCGCAGGTCGTTTCGTCACCATAGATGTGATAGACGCCGACCCCGTTTGATGACGCTGCGAGCGAACCCGCCATCGCCTGAAGCGCGCCTGGCCCGATCGAGGTAACGACCGCGCAGGTCTCGCCATATTGCCAGGCTAACGCCGTGGCCGCATGGGCCATCTCGACTTCATTGCGGCAATTGATCGTTCCCGTCACACCTTCTTCCCCGTAGATACGGAGCACCTCACCGAGATCGGTCGAACCGTGCCCGAAAATCGCGAAATACTTGCTGACCTCCTGTTTCAGAAGTCCAAGCACAATCCCCTCCGAAAGGGTAACGGACAGACGGGCCGGCAAAGCCCCGCTTTCGATCCCCGCGGCAAGGCCACCGGCTTTCTTGATGACTCGGGCACGCTCGCGCATCTGCTCGTGAAGCGGTTTCTTGGAAAATTCACTTGGGTTGGACTGAAGCATCGCTTTCGGTCTCCGTCATGCTGGATTTGAACGGTCCGCGCATGGACCGCACTACCTGAAGGCCCACGATCAGGATGGACAATCCGATGAAGAATGCCGCCGGGATCGAGGTATAGAAGATGTCTAGATTGTTATCTGAGAGGATCATCGCAGTGCGGAACTCCCGCTCGATCGACGGACCAAGCACCAAGCCGAGAATGATCGGGGTGAGTGGAATGCCGACACGCGCCAGCCCATAAGAGAGTGCGCCGAGAATCGCCACCGAAACCACGTCGAAAACCGAATTTCGAATGGCGAAGGCGCCATAGCCGCACATGATTACGATACCGACTGCGAGCAAATGCGCTGGGACTCTGAGCAACTGCACGAAAAAGCGAATGCCCAGCAACTGAATGAAGACAACTGCGATATAGGCGACGATGATAGCAAGATAAATCTGGTAGATTTCACCCGGGTTCTGAATGAACAGCATCGGCCCGGGGATAAGCCCATGGATCAACAAGCCGGATAACAAGATGGCCGTAGCCGGATCGCCTGGAATCCCAAGAGAAAGCAACGGGATCATCGCGCCGCCCGTCACGGCATTATTGGCCGTCTCCGGCGCTACGACGCCTGCCATTTCACCTTTTCCGAACTTTTCTGGAGTCTTCGAGGACTTTTGCGCGTGAGCATAGGCCAGAAAGGCTGCGATGGGGCCACCGGTGCCCGGGATAGCGCCGATCCCGGTACCAAGGATCGCACAGCGCAGCATCAGCCAGAAATCGCGGCCGAGATCTTTCAGCGAGGGTAACTCAGCTCGAACGTCGGCCGACGCATTCAGCTGCTTTTTGTTGGAATAATACTGGACGAAAGCATCAATCACGTGAGGGACGGCAAAAAGCGCGATCATCGCCACCAACAGGCTGATCCCCTGCTGCATGACAATCGTTCCAAATGTAAGCCGCTGAACCCCTTCCATTTCATCGATGCCGATGGTCATGATCAGAAGACCCAGAACACCGGCGATCAGACCCTTTGTAAGGGATTTCTGTGACAGGCCACAGATCGTCGAGAGGCCGAAAATTAACAATCCGAAAGTCTCCGCCGGGCCGAATTGCATCGCGATACGTGCAACGAGATCGACGGAAACCACCATGACGACCAGACTAACAAGGCCGCCGAATGCCGACGCAACGACTGCGGTTCCAAGCGCCAGCGATGCCTTGCCACGTCGCGTCAGGGCATAACCGTCGAGGACGGTCGCAGCAGCGGACGGCGTACCGGGTATACCAAGTAGAATTGCCGACACGGACCCCCCGGTCATTCCGCCGATATAGGTTCCCAGCAGGAGACCGATCGCAGGCGCCGTATCAAGTGAGAACGACATCGGAACGACGAGCGCCATCGCGACCGTAAAGGTCAGGCCTGGGATAGCACCGAAGACCACCCCGAGCAGGCAGCCGAGAACCACGGCGAGCAATGCTGCTGGTGAAAGGGCTACCTGCGCTGCAGACAGCAGAAGGTCCATGTAAATCCTCTTTCCTGGAAAAGGCGTCCCGGAATTGCGGCGCGCCGTTTCCGTTTTAGAATATCGAGATCAATGTCCCCGGCGGCATGTAGGCGCCCAGGATTTTGCCAAACGCAAACCACGCACCGAAGGCAAGGCCGAAAGACATGCCAAGAAGCACCAGCGGTCTGCGTTCTTTCAACGTGACGAAAAGTGTAAAGGCCACCACAAGGACGGTGGAGGGAACGAAGCCGATCGCTTGCATCAGATACCCATATACGGCAATCGTCCCGCATACTGTCACCAGCGTTCTGAACTGAAGCCAGAGACTTGGTGCTTTGCCGCTATCTGAACTCTCGGCGTTGGTATTTTCGTCAATCGAAGCTTCGGGCTTGAAACTGTTGAAGAGCAAAAGCAGGGAAAGCGCCGATAACGCGATCCCGAGCCAGAGCGGGAAAACCCGGGGGCCGACGCCATAACCTGTCGGCACGGTAAGGTACACCGTCACCGTCCAGGCTATCCCGAAGATCAGCAGGGCAATACCTGCGACGAGATCTCCGTTGCGCGTCATGACCCGGGCCTCCCTCTTCAGTTGTTACTGCTGCTTCAGACCCAGTTCGCCCATGAGAGCTGAGATCTTCTCGTCATCCCGGGCGATGAGATCAGCGAAAGCTGCGTGATCCAGAAAATCCACTTCAAACCCGATCGTTTTGGCAGCTTTCTGGAACTCGTCGCTTTCAGCAGCCGCTTTCGCGGTATCCTGCAATTTCATCACCACATCCTCGGGTGTACCCGCTGGGGCAGCCAATCCGCGCCACATGACGATATCGATGCCTTCAGCACCACTCTCCGCGCAGGTCGGCACGTCCGGCAGTTGGGAGATCCGCTTGGCGCTTGTCACGCAAAGGATGCGCAAGGTGCCTGCTTCATGGTGCGAAATGAACTGGCCCGGCCACTGGATGGCGGCATCGAGACGTCCGGCAAGAAGCTCGACCGGCGCACGGCCCCGATCGTAGGGAACATGAATGGCCATATCGGAAAGCCCGACGGATGCCAGAACGGCTTCGGTTGTCAGGTGGGTGAATGACCCCTTGCCCGAAGCACCGACTTTGAGCTTTTCGCCGGACTCCTTAACGGCCTTGGCCATGTCTGCGACGGTTTCCCATCCGGAATCCGCGCGAACCGCAAGCGCTGGCACTTCGTTCGAAATCTTGGCGATTGGCGCAAATGCCGTGTAATCGAAATCCATCTTCCCACCGTGATAACCGGTGCTGATCGAGTTCGAGTTCCAGACGATATTGTAGCCGTCGGGCTCGGTTCCATGAACGTACTGATACCCTACGGAACCGCCGCCGCCATTACGGGAAACCGGAACGACGGTCTCATCCATGTTCTTCGACATCAAATCAGCCAGAAGCTGACCGATTGTTTGTGCCGTTCCTCCAAACAGTACGGTCATTTCAACCGGTTTTTCAGGAAACTCCGCTTTCGCAACGCTTCCGATACCAAATGTCATGCTGGCAATGATCGCGCCATACAGCGTTTTCTTCAGCACTTTCACCATAACGTACTCCTCCCTTGGTTTAAAATTCAGCGGACGCGGTTATTTCGCGGCCACCATCTCTGCTTCCCGTTTGACACCTTTCGAGGTGACAAAAACTTCCTCCGGCCGCTGCGAAAGCGCCCATGCATCGCGAATGACGCGCTTGGCATTGGCCAGAATGATTTCAGAAATCTCGCCAGCAAGAACCGGTCTCACTTCGGCGCTCACAACCGGTCGGACCGCACGATCGAAGAAACCCGCTTTCCGTAATTCCCGGAAGAAGGTGACGACCTCCGGCGTATCGGTCTCTCCTCCGGGAATACCGAACCGCGGTTGAATATCCCCGTAGGCCGGATGGGACTTGTCGCGGAAGGCGCAATTCCCCAGATGAACCGCTTCCAGGTAATCCGCCATCATCGGAATGCTTTCCTCAGGCGTCTCGTCGAGAAGCGGGAAATGGCTGAGGTCAGTCAGCAATCCGAAATTCGGATAGTCGGGCCGGATAACCTTGACGATATCAAGCGCGTCTCCGACCGGGCCAATCAGGTTCTTCTTGTCGATAGACCGATCGAAAATCTTCAGCGTGAACTGGAGACCATCCTTCTCCTCGCCTGCATAATTGAGAATCTGGTGAAGCGAGTCAATCAGAAGCTTCTTTGCCTCTTCCCTCTTTTCATTCCCCGGATCCTTGCCCGCAATCAGCCTTACGACTTCAGCACCGAGTTGCCTCGCTTCGTCGACTGAGCTCTTCACTGCATCGATGGCCTTGTTACGCTCGCCCTTGTCGAAATGATTGAGGTTGAACTTGTTCGAAAGCATTTTCGGCTGCGTGGCATAAGCCACCGACAAATGGCTCTGGTCGAGCAGATGCCGCGCTGTGTTGCGTACGCGATAGTCTTTCATCCAGCCGACTTCGACAGCCGTCCAGAAATCGTCAGCGCAGATTTTCTCCAGCGTCTCCACGATCGGACCTACGCCGGTTTCAATTCCCGGGAACGCCTTGAAGTGGACGATGCCCACCCGCATGGCGCTGTACATGGACGCTTCCATAAACTCCTCCTTCTTGTTACGGAAACACAGATCGGTCGGCTTATTCAGCGGCCGTCCGGGTAACCTCCTCTTCCTGTTTCGCCCTCAGAGCAGCCAGTACCTTTTCCGGCGTGGCAGGCAACGACTTGATCCTTACGCCCACCGCGTCGTAGATCGCGTTCATGATTGCCGGCGCCGTAGGCACCAGCGCAGGTTCCCCGATTCCCTTCGCTCCCAGCGGACTCTTGGGATCCTTGTCTTCCACCAGAACCGAATTGATCTGTGGAATATCAAGGGATGTCGGAAGTATGTATTTCGCGAACCCGTGAGTCTTGGTGTGCCCGTTTTCGAGCTGATAATCCTCCATCAGCGCCTGGCCAAGACCCTGGACGACACCACCCTCGATCTGCCCTTCAACGCCCCGTGGATTGATGGCGCGACCGACATCATGCGCAGCCCAGATGCCGAGCACCTGAACCTCACCGGTAACTGTGTCGACCTCTACTTCGGCGACTTGGCAACCGAACACGTAAGCCTGCCATGGACTCCCGGACCCATCGACCGGATGGAGACCCGTACCATGGGCGGTGAATGAACCGGATCCGACTGGTACGACGCCGCGTTTTTTGCAGATGTCTACGGCCTCTTCCATCGTCATCTTCAGATTCGATCCGGCCGACCAAATCTCACCATCGAACGCTTCGATGGTGCTTTCGCCCACCTCCCAATGATCCGCGATTTCCTTAACGAGCTTTGCCCGAGCATCGCGACAGGCAAGCGCAACCGAATTGCCAATCATGTAGGTTTGCCGGGTCGCGCCGGCATGAGCCGCCTCAGGAGAACGCGCGGTATCGTTGTCGCCGATCGTGACATCCTCTGGACGTACGCCGAGTTCTTCGGCAGCGACCTGCGCAAGAACGGTCAGGATGCCCTCGCCGATTTCAGTGACTCCGGTTACGATTTTGGCAGTCCCGCCATCGTCGAGTTCAGCCCAAGCACCTGCCCGGTCGATCGTCGCTGTTCTTGCGATCCCATACCAGCTCGCGGCTACACCGCGGCCCCGCATCTTGCGTTGCATAGTCATGCTACCTCCTGCTGGTCTTTGCCGTCCCGCTTGCGGAATCTCGCTCCGAGCGTGCAGGGCGGTCGGGTATCCGGTCCGCCGACGTCCTTGCGTGCTGGCCCGCGCATGGTCGGCGCTCCGACTTCCCAACGCGAAGCTTTTTCAGCGGCTTCTAGAACCCTGCCAATGGAAGCCGAATCGAGCCTTTGTTGAGTATGCGTCAGCGACCCATCGCGCATCATGTTGATGCGGCGGATCTCGAACGGGTCGAGCCCAAGGCGCTCGGCACAGATATCTATGTGCGACTCGGTCGCAAACTGGACCTGCATGCCGCCGAAAGTCCGGAATGCGCCCGATGGCGTATTGTTGGTATAGACCCCGTAGGTATCTACCTTGATATTGTCGATCTCATAAGGCCCGCAGGAAAGGATGGCCGCCTTGCGCATGACGCCCTCGGTCGACATACCATAGGCACCGCCATCGGAAATCATTTTGAACGCGATTGCGGTAATCCGACCGTTTTTCTTCAAACCCATCTTGTAGGTGATACGACCTGGATGGCGCTTGGCGGTAGATATGATTGACTCCTCGCGCGTAAACACCAGTCGGACGGGTTGCCCCGTCTTCATAGCTGCAAGCGCCAGCATGCCCTGGTAGATCATGTCCTCTTTGCCGCCAAACCCGCCACCGACGGGGCTCATGATAAAGCGTACCTTGTTGATAGGCTTGTCGATGATCTTCGCCAGCATATGGCGATGATGCGTAATGTTCTGGCTTGGCGAGATGACGGTCACGACATCGTCGTGATCGACATAGGCAATGCCCGCCTCGGGCTCGAGATACGCATGCTCGACAGCCTGCGTGCTGTAG
>JAHEHW010000094.1 GCA_024639745.1 Salaquimonas sp.
AATTGAAACGGCTGACGCCCATTCCCCTGCAATCCCGCGTTGACGTTCAAGCCAGTTTCGATCCCTGACAAGGGTCGCGGCGGGCGTCACCATAAGATAGCGCGTTTCCGAAAGCTTCGTCACAGTGACATCGGCTTCGATACCGCCGTTTTCATTCAGCATCTGGGTATAGACGACCCTTCCTGTCGGCACCGACATCTTATTGCCACAGACGCGATCGAGGAAACGCTCGGCGGTCGGGCCGTCAATGATCAGCTTGCCGAAGGACGACATGTCATACATGCCGACCCCTTCGCGAACCGCACGATGCTCCCGCGCTGCGTTTTCAAACCAGTTCTGTCGCTTCCAGGAATACCGGTACTCTCTGGCTTCTCCGGCTTCGGCAAACCAGTTGGCCCGCTCCCAACCGGCAAGTTCTCCGAAGACCGCACCATTGGCCTCAAGCTGGGCATTAAATGGCGTCCGCCGCACCCCTCTGGCCGTTGCCTTCTGCCGATAGGGATAATGATCGGCGTAAAGCAGCCCCAGCGTTTCGGTCGCTCGCGCCACTAGGTAGCTGCGATTGCCCATGAAGGGCTGCATCCGCCGGATATCCACGTCTGAAAGATCGAATGGCGGATAGCCGTATTCCATCCAATGGGCGAGCGCCATTCCAGCACCGCCGGATGACTGAATACCGACGGAATTGAACCCGGCACAGACGAAATAATTCTTTAGCTCCGGCGCTTCTCCGAGGTGATAGGCGTCGTCCGGCGTAAAGCTTTCCGGTCCGTTGAAAAAGGTGTGAATGCCGGTTTCCGCAAGAAGCGGCATCCGTTTCACCGCCATTTCGAGAATCGGTTCGAAATGGTCGAAATCCTCGGGCAATTGATCGAAGCAGAAATCCTCCGGGATGCCGTCCATTCCCCAGGGTTTCGAAACCGGCTCGAAAGCCCCGAGCATGATTTTCCCGGCATCTTCCTTGTAGTAGGCGCATTCGTCAGGGACCCGCAGAACCGGCAACTGGGTCAGACCCGGTATGTTTTCTGAAACAATATAGAAATGCTCACAGGCCTGTAGCGGCAGGTTCACGCCGTTCTGACGCGCCAGCGAATGGCCCCACATGCCTGCGCAATTGACAACCGCATCAGCGGAAATCGTACCGGTCTCGCAATCGCTTTCGCGAAACCATTCAACGCCCGACACCCGACCGTTCTTCTCAAGAACGCGCGTTGCTTTCACGCCTTCGAAGACTTCGGCGCCGTTCTGACGCGCACTGCGCGCCAGTGCATGGGCAATATTGCCGGGATCCCCCTGGCCATCCTTTGCAAGATAAACTCCGCCCTTGACGTCTGACGTTTCCAGATGTGGGTAACGCGTCTTTATCTCATCTGGCGTAATGACTTCGATCTCGACCCCGAAAGCCCGCGCCATCGAAGCCGAACGCTTGATTTCTTCCATACGCTCATCTGTCAGCGCAACCGTAATCGAACCGCACCGCCTGAAGCCCGTCGCAACGCCGGTTTCAGCTTCCAGATTGCCGTATAACTCCTGGCTGTATTTCGCGAGCCGCGTCATATTGGCGGTTGCCCGCAACTGTGCGATCAGGCCTGCCGCGTGCCAGGTCGTTCCGCAGGTTAATTGCTTACGTTCCAGCAGAACGATGTCTGTCCAGCCAAGCTTTGCAAGATGATAGGCAACCGAACATCCGGCTACCCCGCCTCCGATGATGACCGCACGTGCCTGGTCAGGCGGCCGCTTCATCAGGCTTTCTGCCTGCTGTTGTCGGGATCGAATACGGCGTGATGCTCCTGAACAACGGCATCCCGTTTCTCACCGAATATATCGACTTTGAGTGTTTGTCCGGCTGTAGCTAAATCGGCGCAGACCATGCCAAGCGCCAACGACTTGTCGACCCGATGCCCCCATCCACCGGAAGTCGTTTCACCGACCACCTCGTCCTCGTGCCAGATCGTCGACATATACGGAGCATCATAGTCTCCGGCCTCAACCACAAGCGATACGAAGCGCTTTTTCGATCCGTTTTCCCGTTCGCGTTCCAACGCCGCCTTGCCCCGGAAGTCGGGCTTCGACCAGGCGATAAAACGCTCAAGCCCCGCCTCGAGCAGTGTGTAATCCGTTGAAAGATCGCCCTTCCAGCTTCTGTAACCCTTTTCGAGACGCAGGCTGTCCAGCGCATACATCCCGAATGGCCGCATGCCATAATTCTCTCCGGTATCCATGATGATATCATAGACTTCACCGGCTACATCGTTTCGGACATGGACCTCCCAGCCAAGCGCTCCCGCAAAGGAAACCCGCTGAAACAGCGCATCATGGGCATCGACCCGACCGCGCTTCACCGTCAACCAGGGCTCATCGAACGGGCCATCCGCGCATTCGGATAATATTTCGCGCGCCTTGGGACCGGTAATCAGGAAACAGTCGTGATTATCGGTATCATCCGTAATCGTGATCTGGCCGTTTTCCGGCAGAAACTTCCGCAGCAATTCCAGGTCATGCCATTGAGCAACCGACGGAGAGATCAGCAGGACGCCGTCTTCCTCAATCCGTGACATCGACATTTCCGTAACGATCCGCCCCCGCTCGTCGGCGAAATAGGCAAGCCCAAGCCGTCCGAGCGACGGCACCTTGCCGGCAATCAGGCTTTCGAGCCATTCGACGACCCCGTCACCCCGGACCGCAAAGCGCGCGAAACCAGGCAGATCGAGAATCCCGGCACTATTATGCACCGCCAGACATTCTTCCCGGACACGCTTGAACCAGGGGCCATCGCGCCGGAATGTCAGTGTCGAAGCCTCGGAAGTATCGTCGTCATCCCGGGCGAACCAGTTTGCCCGCTCCCAGCCGTTATAGGGGCCGAACTGGGCCCCATCGGCAATCAGATTTTCATGCACAGGGGACAGCTTCTTGTCGCGTCCCTCGGGCCATTCATGATGCGGAAAATGAATCGCATATTCGTGCCCATAGACCTCCATCCCCTTGCGGTTGCAGTAGTCCTGGTCGCAAAACGCCGTAAAACGCCTCGGATCGCAGGACCACATGTCCCATTCTGTTGATCCTTCGGTGACCCATTCGGCAAGCACCTTGCCGGCACCGCCGGCCTGACAAATACCGAAGGTAAAGACGCAAGCCTCGAAAGCGTTGGGAACGCCAGGAATAGGTCCGATCAGCGGATTGCCGTCAGGGGTATAGGGAATCGGCCCGTTGATGACCTTGTTGACCCCAACACTACCAAGGAGCGGAACGCGTGCCATGGCATCATTGATATGCCACTCTATCCGCTCGAGATCGTCCGGGAAGAGCTGGAAGGAGAAATCCTCCGGCATCGGATCACCGGGGTCGATCCAGTGCCCTTTGCAATTGTGTTCGTAAGGCCCAAGATTCAGGCCATGCTTTTCCTGCCGAAGGTAATAGGAGGAATCGACATCCCGAAGAAGCGGCAGCTTGTGACCAACTTCTTTGGTCCACGCTTCTAGCTCGGGAATTTCCTCTGTCAACAGGTATTGGTGGCTCATCACCATCATCGGCAACATGCGACCACCGTAAGGCCTGAACCATTCAGCGACCCGTTGTGCGTAATAGCCGGCGGCATTCACGACGAATTCGCAACGAATATCGCCGTGCTCAGTCTCGATGATCCATTCGCCTTTTTCCCGCCGCGCACCGGTTGCCGGGCAATTGCGAATAACTTTCGCGCCAAGATCACGGGCACCTTTCGCGAGCGCCTGTGTCAGCTGGGCCGGATCGATATCGCCATCCTGCGGATCGTAGAGTCCGCCTTCGAGATCATGCAATTCGAGAAATGGATAACGATCCTTCAGATCGCTCGTACCAACGAGGTCGATGTCCATGCCCTGGTAACGGCCCATGCCCCTTACCCGCTCGAACTCCAGCATCCGCTCCTTCGTGTGCGCCAGCCGTAGAGACCCGGTCACATGGTAGTTCATCGGGTAGTCGACGCGATCACCAAGGTCCCGGAAAAGCTCGGCGGAATACCGCTGCATGTTCATGATCGACCAGGAAGAGGAAAACGTCGGAACGTTTCCCGCCGCGTGCCAGGTAGAACCTGCGGTCAATTCGTTGCGTTCGAGAAGAATGCAATCCGTCCAGCCGGCAAGGGCCAGATGGTAAAGGCAGGACGCGCCGACCGCGCCGCCGCCGATGATGACAACCCGTGCTGCCGATGGAACTTCTGTCACTGCCCCTCCCCGAGAAATAGCGGCCTGGTGCCGCATCAATCCAGGTTACGGTATAGGAGTGTTCCAGTGGCGTCGCTCTTTGGCAAGAGATAATATCCGCCAGACCGGCGGATTGGTCGAAAATTTTGAGGCAACGCAGAACGCCTAGAGCCCTTCGATCCCACGCTCGCGAGCAGCCTGCAGATAATCGGCCTCCGCTGCTGCCAGAGCTTCGTTCGCACTCGCCTCGCCCTTCATGAAGGATTCGAGATGCGACGCTAAGGTCCTTTGCAGCAATTCCAGCGCCTCACTGGCCGGATAAGCCGCCATCCCGGCATTGACTGCGGCAAGCAAATCCTTTGTCAAAACACCTGGCTCGTAGTCTTTCAGAAGCCAGAAGGCTATGTCCCGATTCTGTTCGAGCATATCCTTGTCCAGCCCTTCGAGCGCAGTCAGAAAAGCGGCCTCAGCCTCCTCATTCGTAGCGCTGACCGGGATTGCGAAACCATCCCACCACAAAGTTGCTGCAGGGGGACCGCCAGGCTCGACACTCGGTGCCGGAAGATATTGAATTTTTCCGGCAACGCGGCTGACAGCCGGATTTTCAAGCGGCCCCGCGCTCGAAATCCAGTTGATCGCCATCGGCGCGCGAAATTTCAAAAGGTCGTCAAGGGTTTGCCCGACATCGGCCGTTTCGAGATAGTCATCCTGCAAAAATGCCGACAACGCTTTCAACCGTGCCAATACGGCCTGCCCCGTTTCTCCGGCAATGAGCGGTCGATTGGCGCCATCGAACAATTGGCCGCCCTGCGCCAGATAATGCTCAACAAAAGCCTCAGTAAGGTTCCATCCACGTTTCAACGGCAAGGCGAGTGAACGCTCGTACAAGGAGTTGCCCTGAAGCGCTTCGGCTGCCTGGAGCAATTGATTATAGGTGTCCGGGACTGCGACAGCCTCCTGCCGCAACAGATCGGAATGCACCATCAAAGCACGCATATTGCCAATCACGGCAATCGCGTGGATTTTACCGTTCGATCGGATCAATTGCCTGTCATGAAGCTGATCGCGATATTTCTCGACCAGATCGTCTATCGGGCGGAGAAGCCGCTGGGAAATCAGTCTCGAAAAGGAGGTATTGGAAACACCGACCAGAGAGCCGAGATTGCGGTCCGGGCTGGTCGCGCTCGGAAAAACGCTGATGGCGTCAAAGCCAAAATTGGTGTCGACATTGCCGCACTGTTCCATTTGCCGGGCGATCTGCCGCCAGAACGGGTAATCCGGCAGGTTGATGGTGATAGCGGTATTGTTCGGGGCCAGACAGTCGGCGGAAGCTGGGGCCGCCGGAGCAAGGCAAATTAGTGCGACCAGAAGCCAATTGCAGCAACGTTCGAAAAACTTAAATCTCCCTGGCTCAATCATCGTACTGCGCCTTTTCTCCGGCAACGGTATGAAACTCGGTTTTTCCCTTTGAATGGCTCAAAAAAAGCTGGAGGGCAAACTTATTCCAACCACTGGACAATTCCGCCTTCTGACGATAAAAGCCGCATCGAGTCCTTCGTGGCCGGATGCACTTCTTGTGTGTAGTCCGTCAACGAAGGCATTTTGTTATTGATGTTACCGGATAAAACTGGTTTTCAACCCCGGGGCAACAGGAATAACCATCTGCCTTCATGGACAATGAATTGACGCACGAGATAGTGCCGTTCCCGATCCATGCAAAAAGGCAAGCTGACACTGTGTGAGGACGTACCGTGAGCACCTTCGACAAAGTAGCCGACATTATTTCGGAAACCAGTGAAATCCCGCGCGAGGAAATTACGCCGGATAGCCACACCATCGACGATCTGGGCATCGACAGCCTCGATTTCCTCGACATCGTTTTCGCGATCGACAAAGAATTCGGCATTAAGATCCCGCTCGAGACCTGGACGCAGGAAGTCAATGACGGAAAAGCCTCTACCGAGGAATACTTCGTCATGAAAAATCTCGTCGCCAAGATCGACGAACTGATCGCCGCAAAAGGCTGATTTCCCGGGCTTTTTCCCGGATTATGGCTTGACCCTTTCAAGCCCCTCGCGGGGGCCTGTTTCGTTGAAAACGACGACGTAAGCGGGCGTGGCCAAGCCGCAAGGGTGCCAGCCTCGGAAGGTGGCCATCGAATCTGGTTTGGATACCTGAATCATGCAGCTTGAATACTTCCAGATGATCGACCGCATCCAGAGTGTAGATCTGGAAGCAAAAGTGATGATCGCCAAATCGACCGTTCCTCAGGAAAGCACGGTTTTCGAAGGCCACTTTCCGGGTCATCCGCTTGTTCCGGGCGTACTCATGATCGAAACCATGGCCCAATGCTCTGGCATTCTGATCATGCACACAATCGACTTTACGCGAATTCCGCTGCTAGCGGGCGTCAAGGAAGGCAAGATGCGCGATTTCGTGGGTCCTGGGACCGAACTCGAGATCAAGGCCGAGATCGAACACGAGGGCTCGGGGTTTGCAGTCACTCGGGCTGAAATCCGAACAGCGCAAAAACGCGTCGCCAACGCTCAGCTGACCTTCACAATCCGGGACTTTCCGACTCCGGAACTCCAGAGCC
>JAHEHW010000095.1 GCA_024639745.1 Salaquimonas sp.
CAGGTCTTCTTCGCGATTGTGCGGATACTCCGTTTATCGAGACAAGAACACACGCTTTGGCCAGGGATCGATTGATTGAGATCAAATCCGCTCAGTAAATCAATCTCCGCGCCTGATTAGAATTTTTTACCCATGATTCTTTGCCTTATCCCTTTCCAAATCGGATCGATTAGCAAAGATTGTCATCGAAAGCGTTCCACGGAGCCTGATTAATGTCCGCCAATCTCATTTCTTTCATTACCGTCATTATCGCAGGCGCCGCCATCGCAATGCAGGCTCCGATAAATAGCGCCCTTGGGGCAACTGCAGGCAGCAATCTTTTTGCGGCGACAGCTTCATTTCTGATCGGAACCGTTTGCCTGTTGCTATTATTCATGGGATCGGGCGCGTTTCCGGCCCGCGAGACATTACTTTCCGTTCCCTGGTGGATGTGGACCGGCGGATTGCTCGGCGCTTTCTATGTCTGGGCGGCGCTTTCGAATGTCCAAAGCATCGGCGTGCTAAGCCTCGTAGCGGCCGTCATGCTTGGGCAACTCGCTGCTGCGCTTACGCTCGACGCGATAGGTTTCGGAAATCTCCAGACACACGACATCAGCTGGCAACGCATCCTTTCCGTATTCCTCGTGGGCGGAGGTCTCATCCTCTCCCGTTACTGAACCGCAGCTATCCGCCGGTTGTTAAATAGGCCGATTCCCGATTGCCAGTCCCGCCTAATCATTTTACCATCTGGTCAAATCTTATATGCGGCAACCTCCCCACTCAGCCTCAATGAAAGGATCCAAATATGAGCGGCAACAAGTCCCTACCCGCCCACTTCTCACGGCGCAGATTGCTTAAGACCACAGCAGCGGCCTCGGCTATGCTCGCAATGCCCGGCATTGTCGGCGGCGCCCGCGCAGCAGCGCTGAAAGTAGCAGCGATCTATACCGTGCCGGTCGAGCAGCAATGGGTGAGCCGTATCCACAAGGCTGCCAATGCCGCGGTTGAGCGCGGCGATATCGAGTATGTGTTCTCCGAAAGCACATCGAACAACGACTACGAACGCGTCATGCGCGAATATTCCGAAGCCGGTCACGATCTGATCATTGGAGAGGTTTTCGCGGTTGAAGACGCCGCCCGGCAGGTCGCGATGGATTATCCCGATCAGGCATTCCTGATGGGATCATCGTTCAAACCACAGGACGACACCCCCAATTTCGCAGTTTTCGACAACTATATTCAAGACGCATCTTATCTCAGCGGAATCATTGCGGGCGCGATGACGGAAAATGCGAATATCGGCATGGTCGGAGGGTTCCCGATCCCCGAAGTGAACCGCCTGATGCACGCCTTCATGGCGGGTGTTAAAGAGATGAAGCCCGACGCCACATTCCAGGTTGCATTCATCGGCTCTTGGTTCGACCCGCCAAAAGCGAAGGAAACCGCATTCGCCCAAATCGATGCCGGCGCGGACCTTCTTTACGCTGAGCGTTTCGGTGTATCCGACGCCGCTAAGGAACGCGGCATCCTGTCAGTAGGTAATGTTATCGACACCCAAGCGGATTATCCTGAAACGGTCGTCGCCTCTGCGCTGTGGCATTTTGAGCCAACTCTTGATACGGCAATCACCAAGGTCAAGGAAGGATCTTTCAAAGCTGAGGATTACGGGATCTATTCCTTCATGAAATATGGCGGCTGCTCCCTCGCGCCGCTTGGCACATTCGAGGGTAAAGTGCCAGATGAAGCGATGAAGCTCGTCGCCGAGCGGGAAGCTGCTATCAAGGACGGCAGCTTCGTGGTTGAGATAAACGACGAAGAACCGAAGTCCAGCTGACGCGCCGCGCTATGGCGATCATGAAAAAAGACGAGGCGGAGCCTGTTCTCCGCCTCGATGGCATCAGTATCCGCTTTGGCGATGTCGTGGCGAACGACAATATTTCGTTCGAACTGAAAGAAGGCGAGATCGTCGCGCTTCTCGGCGAGAACGGCGCTGGCAAAACCTCGCTCATGAATATCCTGTTCGGCCACTATGTTGCCGATAGTGGGACCGTACAAGCATTCGGAAACAGCCTGCCCCCAGGTGACCCCGCAGCGGCACTGACTGCCGGCATTGGCATGGTGCACCAGCATTTCACGCTGGCCGACCAGATGAGCGTTCTTGAAAATATTATCCTTGGAACCGAGCCTCTGTTTTCGCTCCGACAAAACCGCGCGGCAGCACGAAAGCGGATAAAAAGTCTATCAACCGATTTCGGTCTACAGGTTGATCCGGACTCCGCAATCACGGATCTCTCCGTCGGGGAAAGGCAACGCGTTGAGATTCTGAAAGCGCTCTATCGCGATGTTCGCATTCTCATCTTGGACGAACCCACGGCTGTTCTCACGCCGGGGGAAACCGAGGCACTGTTCGCAACCTTACACAAACTGGTAGCTAACGGCCTTTCGATCATTTTCATTTCCCACAAGCTCCATGAGGTCCTGGCGGTCAGCGACCGCGTTATCGTGTTGCGCGGCGGCAAACTCGTAAAGACTGTTCCAACCGGCACGGCGACGCGTAGCCAGCTCGCCGGTCTGATGATGGGCGCTGAATTGGAAGAAACCGAATTCCCGGGCGGCGAGCCGCGCTCGGTCATGTTGGAGCTCTCCAGTATTACGACACAACGTTCGCCCGGGCGTCCTGCCCTGGACGGAATTGAGCTCAGGCTTTCAGCTGGCGAAATAACGGGCGTTGCCGGCGTTTCCGGCAATGGGCAGGCAACCCTCGCCGCGATTATTGAAGGTGGCCAGAGACCGGATAAGGGTACAATCCTGATCAACGGTGAGCCGCAAGAAGGTTGGTCGGCAAGACGCGCGCTCGCCTGTAATATCGGCCGTATCCCGGAGGATCGCCATGCGATCGGCATGATCGGTGAAATGACCGTTACGGAGAATGTGATCTCAGAAAGATATGGCTCGGATCGCTTCAGCCGCTACGGAATTCTGGACCAACGCGCCTGCGAAGAATTCGCCGAAGCGATCATCCGTGATTACGATGTAAAATGCCCGTCACCGGATATTCGCGTTCGCCTTCTGTCAGGCGGCAACATGCAAAAACTAATTCTCGCGCGCGCCTTCGATGGCAACCCGGAAATTATTCTCGCCAACCAACCAACACGCGGTCTCGATATCGGCGCAGTCAATTACGTGCACCGCAAGCTCATTGAAGCGCGTGACAAAGGCGCCGCCATTCTCCTCATTTCCGAAGACCTGGACGAAATACGGGCCCTGTCGGACCGGATCGTCGTGATGTCGAAAGGGCGCCTGTCGCCACCATCCGCACGCGGAGAACTCTCGATTGCCGAGCTTGGCGAACGCATGGCTGGCCGCGGCGATGTCTGGGAAGATCAAAAAAGCGGAGGCGGAAAATATGCGGCTTGAACCGCGTGAAACACAGTCCGCAGCAATGACACTCGCTTATCCGGTAGGAGCAATCGCGACAACGCTCGTCATTGCCAGCATCCTGGTCATGCTTGCGGGCGCTTCGCCCTTCAACGTCTTCTGGCTCGTTCTCAAAGGCGCTGCCGGATCGCAATTCGCTCTCATTGAAACACTGACCCGGGCCACGCCGCTGATATTCACCGGACTGGCTGTCGCCGTCGCCTTCAGAGCAAGACTTTGGAATATCGGCGCCGAAGCGCAGCTTTATATCGGGGCGGTCATTACCGTTGTGCTCGGAACGGGGGCGCTCCCTCTCCCCTCGGCCATCCTGATTCCCGTTCTGACCGCAAGTGTGCTTCTTGGCGGCGCATTAGTGTTGCTCGGCCCTGCATTCCTCAAAATTCAATTTGGCGTAGACGAAGTCGTCACGACCCTGCTGCTGAATTTCATCGTCCTGCTGTTCGTCTCCATGTTGCTGGAAGGTGCCCTGAAAGATCCGATGGGTCTCGGCTGGCCCCAGTCGAAGCGCGTGATAGCCGAGGCGCAATTGCCGCGACTGATACAGGGCAAGCGTCTTCATTTCGGATTTATCCTGGCACTGGCTTCGGCCATGATAACCTGGTTCATCATGAAAAAATCGACGCTTGGCTATGAGATGCGGGCAGTTGGTCACAATCCGCAGGCTGCCGCCTTTGCGGGCATTCCGGTTAACCGCGTCCTGATCAAGACAGCCTTGCTCTCCGGCGGCCTTGCATCGCTGGCGGGTTACTCGGAGGTCGCTGGCCTGAAGGGCAATCTGACGCTCGATCTGTCACCCGGATATGGCTACACCGGCATCGTCGTTGCCATGCTGGCCATGCTTAATCCGGCAGGGGTCGTCGCGGCGGCAATATTCGTTGCGGGTATTTTCGTCGGGGCCGATGCAATGAGCCGTGCAACCAATGTCCCGAGCTATATCGCCGAAGTTATGGTCGCAACGGCGCTTCTCACAATGGTCACAGCAATCATGCTGTCGCGTTACCGGATAAAGTGGAGGTAATGGTGGAGGCATTTGAAATACTCCTGAATGCCTCTTTCTGGGTTGCAGCGATTCGCATCGCTTCACCCCTGATTTTCGCAACCATGGGCGAACTGATCAGCGAGCGCGCTGGCGTTCTCAATCTCGGCATCGAAGGAATCATGACCGTTGGCGCTTTTGTGGGATGGTTCACGGTCTATGCCGGCGGTGGCCTGTGGTTCGGGGTCTGCGCAGCGGCGCTTGCCGGAGCGGCTTTCGGCCTGCTGCATGGTTTTCTGACAGTGCCGCTGGGCCTTTCTCAACACGTTACGGGCATTGGCATCACATTGCTTGCGACAAGCCTGACCTATTTTTCCTATCGGTTATTGCTGCCTGAAGTAACCTCGCCGCCTAAAATCGAAGCATTCGCGCCCTTCGCGATTCCGGTCCTTTCAGATATTCCGCTGATTGGCCCTGCCCTGTTTGCGCAGACGCCGCTGACCTATCTCGCGTTTATTACCGTCGGCATCGTCGCCTGGGGACTTTACCGGACACCAGCTGGCCTTGCCGTTCGGGTGGTCGGCGAAAACCCCGCAGCCGTAGAGGCGCAAGGCATAAGCGTAACGCTGATCCGAATGGCAGCAGTAGCCACCGGCTCTGCCCTCATGGCCATCGGCGGGGCATTCCTGACCATGTCGGCCTTCAACTCTTTCTTCTTCGAGATGATCAACGGGCGCGGCTGGATTTGCATTGCGCTTGTGGTGTTCGGGTCCTGGCGGCCCGGGAAAGCGCTTCTTGGCGCCATCCTGTTTGCCGCCTTCGATGCTTATCAGATCAGATTGCAGCAGGTCGCGGGCGACCTTGTGCCTTATCAGGTATTCCTGATGTTGCCTTATATTCTCTCGATCTTGGCGCTGATCGCCGTCGCAAGACGCGCGACATACCCAAAGGCGCTGATGATACCCTACCAGAAGGGGGAAAGATGACACCCGATCTGATCCTAAAGGGCGGCAGACTTCCCAATGGCGAGATTGCCGACATCGCTATTGAGAAGGATAGAATTTCCGCGGTCGAGCCGGCGATCACTGCAGAAGCGAAAGAGACAGTCGATATCTCAGGAAACCTGGTTTCACCGCCATTCGTGGACCCGCATTTTCACATGGATGCGACGCTTTCCTATGGCAGGCCGCGGATCAATGCTTCCGGAACGCTCTTGGAAGGAATCTCACTTTGGGGAGAGCTGAAACCGCTCCAGACCGAGGAGGAAATAGCGGAACGGGCGCTTGCCTATTGCGACTGGGCCGCATCGAAAGGTCTGTTGGCAATCCGCAGCCATGTCGATACCAGCGACGAAAATGGATTGAAAGGAGTTCGTGCGCTCATCGAGGTCCGCGAGCAGATCAAAAGGTATATCCGACTGCAGCTGGTGGCCTTTCCGCAGGACGGTTTTTACCGGTCGCCAACAGCGCGGGATTGCACGCTCAGAGCGCTTGACTTGGGCGTCGATATCGTAGGTGGCATCCCGCATTTCGAGCGCACCATGGAAGATGGCCGGCAATCGGTGACCGAACTCTGCGAGATCGCTGCCACGCGCGGTCTTATGGTGGACATGCATTGCGATGAAACCGATGACCCTTTGTCACGGCACATCGAACAGCTTGCCTTCGAGACGCAGCGGCTCGGCCTTCAGGGCCGGGTTGCCGGTTCACACCTTACATCCATGCATTCAATGGACAATTACTACGTCTCCAAGCTGCTTCCCTTGATGGCGGAAGCGCAGGTAGCCGCGATCCCCAATCCGCTGATCAACATTACCCTTCAGGGACGCCATGACACCTATCCCAAACGCCGTGGCATGACTCGTGTGCCCGAAATGCTGCAATACGGTATCCGCGTGGGCTTTGGTCAGGACTGCGTCATGGACCCTTGGTACTCGCTTGGGACCGCCGACCTGCTCGATGTGGCTTTCATGGGTCTCCATGTAGCTCAGATGACAAGTCCAGCCGACATGCACCGCTGCTTCGCGATGGTCACGAGCGAAAGCGCTGCGATCATGGGCCTGGAAGACTACGGCCTGGAAAAAGGCTGCCGGGCAGATCTCGTCGTTCTCAATGCTGCGGATCCGGTAGAGGCTATAAGACTGCGCGCCGATCGCCTGATGGTTATTGCCGGCGGAGAAATCATAGCCAGGGGCGAAGCCGCAAACATGCGGCTTAATCTTCCCGAGCGGCCTGAAAGCGTCTCACCGAGACGCCCCCTTTAGCGCAGAACGTGGACTGTGCACTCTGCGTGACGCACGACACGGGCAGCCGTCGAACCGAGCAGAAAATCCCGAAGTCCCGGTTTGTGGGAAGCCACGACGATGCAGTCTCC
>JAHEHW010000481.1 GCA_024639745.1 Salaquimonas sp.
TTTGCCGATGCCCTTGTCTCCTGCCGTTCGGAAGCGAAGTCGGCTTTTGGCGATGAAAGAGTGCTGATCGAAAAATGTATCGAGCAGCCGCGCCATATCGAAGTGCAGGTATTCGGCGATAGCCACGGCAATATTGTTCATCTCTTTGAACGGGATTGTTCGCTCCAGCGCCGTCATCAAAAGGTGATCGAGGAAGCGCCGGCGCCGGGCATGACAGAGGAAGTTCGCGCGTTGATGACGGAAGCGGCGGTTACGGCGGCTCAGGCGATCGGATATGAGAACGCCGGCACCATTGAATTCATTGCCGACGGTTCAAGTGGGCTGCGGACAGACGGCTTCTGGTTCATGGAAATGAATACCCGACTTCAGGTCGAGCACCCGGTGACGGAAATGGTGACCGGGCTGGATCTCGTCGAATGGCAGATACGTGTCGCGCGTGGTGAAACCTTACCTCTCGACCAGGAACAGATTGTCCTTTCGGGCCATGCAGTCGAAGCGCGGCTTTACGCCGAGGATCCAGCGAAGGATTTTCTGCCCGCCACAGGTACATTCGATGCGCTCGATTTCCCGCAGGACCTTCGGATCGATACGGGCGTGAAGACGGGGGATACGATCAGCCCGTTCTATGATCCGATTGTTGCGAAAATGATCGCGCACGGCGCAACGCGGGGCGAAGCAATCAACACCCTTCGGTTCGGCCTAGAAGCAACGACGATCATCGGCGCAACGACCAACCGTGCTTTCCTGATCCGTCTGCTTTCGCTCGAACCGGTAGAGATTGGCGAACTCG
The DNA here is from genome assembly GCA_024639745.1 of Salaquimonas sp. Taxonomy (GTDB): domain Bacteria; phylum Pseudomonadota; class Alphaproteobacteria; order Rhizobiales; family Rhizobiaceae; genus Salaquimonas. The sequence continues at coordinate 791 of JAHEHW010000481.1, forward strand.
ATACTGGTCTGATAGCCCGATATCAGGCCGGTCTGACCTCGCCGCGAACGGTGCAGCCGATACATTATGCTGTCGCCGCCCTGGCTCAATCGTATCGCGTCGGCAAACCAGGGTCCGATGATCCTTTTGACGCGATCAGAAGCTTCGATCTATGGGGCGAACGGATCGAGCACTTCGATTTCGAGCCAAGGGTCCAGCATCAGGGCGGCGACAGAATTGCCGTGCGTCTCGTGCGCGGCAATGGTGGTGCCGTCGAGGCGTGGATAGCCGATAAGAAGATGGCTTTTGACTCAGCCGAAATAGGGGACGATCGCGTCGTCTTGGATGCTAACGGGCACAGCACGGCTTTTCGATACACGGCGCAATCCGACGTCATCGCTATTCAGGATAACGCTGACCTGCAGGTGATCCGCCGCGCCGCGCTTCTCGAGGCATTTGAATCCGATATGGAGGGCGATGACCGGATCACGGCACCCATGCACGGGCTGATACGCAGGGTGAACGTGAATGCCGGAGATAGCGTCGCCAAGGGGCAATCCCTGATTGTGGTGGAAGCGATGAAGATGGAGCACATGCTGACCGCGCCGAGAGATGCGATTATTGCGGAAATTCTTGCCGGCGAAGGCGATCAGGTTGCGGAGGGGGCTCTTCTGATTGCGCTGGAAGAAGAGGCTTCATGAATTTGACTGACGAGCCTGATGTCACGCTTTTCGAAGTCGGTCCGCGAGACGGTCTGCAGAATGAAAAGCGGCTAATTCCGACAAGCGACAAGATTGAGCTCGTCGACCTGCTCTCTGAATGCGGGTTCCGAAAGATTGAGGTGACGGCGTTCGTTTCCCCGAAATGGGTGCCGCAAATGGCGGACAATGCCGAGGTCATGGCAGGTATAAGCCGTAATGCGGGTACGCGATACGCTGTTCTGACTCCAAACCTGAAAGGCTACGAGGCAGCTCGCGCTGCCGGCGCGGATGAGGTTGCAATCTTCGTCTCCGCGTCTGAAGGCTTCAGCAAGGCGAACATCAATTGCACGATAACGGAATCGCTTGAGCGAAACCGGCCTTTGGTCGATGCAGCGGCGGCTGACGGGATGCCGGTGAGGGGCTATGTCTCGTGCGTCACCGACTGTCCGTTCGATGGCCCGACGCCGGTCGGCAATGTTGCCTTTGCCGTCGGCGCATTGCGTGATCTTGGCTGTTATGAAATTTCACTGGGCGACACGATCGGCAAGGGAACGCCCGAAGCCATTGATCGGATGCTCGAAGCAGTATTGGGCGAAATCGGACCGGATCGTCTTGCGGGCCATTATCAT
>JAHEHW010000096.1 GCA_024639745.1 Salaquimonas sp.
GCTAATCAGTGCCTTTGAGAAAGCATATAAATGCTGCGCTGCAGCATTGCAAGGATTTTTTGCCGCAATGCGGCATTTTTTTCCGCAATGCTTCAGATGGTGCCACGAACGCTATTTTTTCCGGGATGCGACAACGTAAGTGCCTGGGGCCGGAGCAAGCGCGGGGTATTCTTTGGTTCCTGGCTCTCTCGCTTCGACTTTCTTTCCCGATTCGCTCGCTAGCCAGTCCGACCACATCGGCCACCAGCTACCAGTATGATGCTCGGCATCGCCTTGCCACTGCTCCGGACCTCTGAATTCGGCCTTGTTCGTCCAATAGCCGTATTTGTTCGCTTCGGGCGGATTGACCACCCCTGCGATGTGCCCGCTCTCCGCAAGGACGAGGGTCGTGTCGCCCGAGAGCTTCGAGAGCCCTTTGAACGAGGATTTCCAGGGAGCGATATGGTCCGATTCGCTGGCGACGGCGAAGACCGGCAGCTTGATATCGGACATATCGAGCTTCTTGCCATTTACCTTAAACGCACCCTGCGTGAGTTGATTGGCATCATAAAGATGATGCAGATATTCCTTCGCCATTCGGGCAGGCAGATTGGTCGAATCGCCATTCCAGTACAAAAGATCGAACGCGGGTGGCGCTTCGCCCATCATGTAGGAGCGGACCGCCGGCCCGTAGACGAGGTCATTGGCGCGAAGATAGCTGAAAGTTCGCGACATGATGAAGCTGTCCAGATAGCCCCGCGCTTCGACTTCGCGGTCGATGGCATTCAAAAAATCCTCATCGATGAAAACCCCAAGCTCGCCCGCATCCTCGAAATCGGTGAGCGTGGTAAAGAAGGTTGCAGCATTTACCGGGCTCTTCTTTTGTTGGGCCAGGTAAGCGAGCGCTATGGTAAGCAGGGTTCCGCCGATGCAATAGCCGATCGCGTTCACCTTTTTCGTATCGCAGATCTTGGCGGCGACATCGAAAGCCGTCAGTGCCCCTTCTTCCAGATAGGTATCGATGCCGACATCGCGGTAATTCTCATTAGGGTTGACCCATGAAACCACGAATACGGTGAAGCCCTGCGAGACCGCATAGCGGATAAAGCTGTTTTTGGCCTTCAGATCCAGAATGTAGAACTTGTTGATCCATGGCGGCAGGATTACCAGCGGTATTTCGTGAACCTTTTTCGTCGTCGGGGTATATTGGATTAGTTCGAACATCCGGTTGCGGAAAACGACCGACCCGGGAGTGGTCGCGAGGTTTTCACCCACCTTGAAGGCGGATGGGTCCGAAAGCGTGACGGAAAGCTCGCCCTCATGCGCTTCGAGATCGCGCACTAGGTTGTCGAGTCCGTCGACCAGCGACTGGCCATTGGTCTCCATGGCTTTTTCCAGCGCGTCCGGGTTCGTGCTGAAGAAATTCGACGGCGAGAACAGATCGACCATCTGACGCGCAAAGAACTGGACCCGTTTCTTGTCGTCGTCCTCGATTTCCCCGAGACTGTCGACCGTATTCTGGATGACTTCCGACGAAAGCAGATATTGGTCCTTGATAAAGCTGAAATAGGGGTTTGTTTCCCAAAGCGGATTTCTGAATCGTTTGTCGGCCCTGTTCCGGCCATCTTGACCGGTACCGCCTTCGGCAAGCTTTTCCTGTGCCCTTGAAAAGTTCTCGAGGCTCTTGCGCCAGAATTGCACCTGTTGCTCGATCATTTTCTCAGGGCGGGCCATCATCTCGGCATAGTATGCCGCCGCGGCCTTGGCATACAGATTGTATCCAGGGCCTTGCAGGGAGGTGTCTGATTCTCGCCGTTTCGCAATCGCCTTGACCAGCCGCACGGTCAGAGATTCCATCCGTTCGAGATTTTGTTTCAGCAATTCAGGATCATACTTTGGTTCAGTCATTGGCTTGTCAGTTGCCCTCCCTGTGCTCAAAGAGTACAAGTAGCGCAAATTCCGGTCCGGAAAAAGGAAGAACATTATGGCAAATGCCTATACTTACGCCGCATATGATATGACAGAATCCATGCGGCTGACCAATCAGTGGCTGGGTGCCACGGCAAAAGCCTTCTGGAGTTCGCCTGCATTTGGAATGACGGCCAACCCTTTTCCAGCCACGCTGGCAGCATGGGGAGAAGTAGCAGAGCGCACCTACAAAAGGCTCAGCGTCAGGCCGGATTGGGGCATCACTTCGGTTGTGTCCGACGGCAAAGATCATCTGGTTTCGATTGAACCGGTTCATACCAAACCGTTCTGCAGGCTGATTAATTTCAAGGTGCACCGCAAAGCCGCTGATCGTCCGAAGGTTCTGTTGATCGCGCCGATGTCCGGACACTACGCCACTTTGCTGCGGAATACCGTGAATAGCCTGCTGCCGGATTGCGATGTGTACGTCACCGACTGGCGCAACGCGCGCAATGTGCCGGTTTCTGCGGGCAATTTCGATATTGAGGACTTCACTCAATACCTGATCGAGTTCTTCCGCTTTCTGGGCCCCAAAACCCAGGTTATGGCGGTTTGTCAGCCGGTGCCCCTTGCGCTGGCTGCGACTGCGTGGCTCGCGGAGCATGAAAAGGAATCGCTTCCCGCTTCACTCACACTCATCGGGGGGCCGGTCGATCCGGATGCGAATCCCACGGATGTGACCGATTTCGGAAACCGTGTGATGATGGGGCAGTTGGAGCACTCCGTGATCCAGTCGGTCGGCGTGAATTTTGCCGGTGTGGGCCGCAGGGTATATCCCGGTAGCCTCCAATTGACATCCTTCATCATGATGAATCTCGATAAGCATTTCTCCGCATTCGCGAACCAGATCGTTCGCGTCGCGCGGGGGGAGGCGAGCGATTATGATCGTCACAACACCTTCTATGACGAATATCTTGCTGTCATGGATATGCCGGCTGAATTTTATCTTTCGACCGTCGAGCGCATCTTTAAAGGTCGTGAGATCGCAACCAACAGTTTTAAACTCGAGGGCAAGCCGGTCGACATCGGCAAGATCAAGACCGTCCCGGTGAAAATTGTTGAAGGCGGTCGCGACGATATCTCTGGGCCGGGGCAGTGCGCTGCGGCGCTGAAACTGCTCACGGGTCTGCCGGAATCCAAGAAAGCTCATCACATTGAGCCCGATGCAGGGCACTACGGCATTTTCAGTGGCCGCGCCTGGCACGAAAATATTCGGCCCGTAGTCATGGATTTCATCGCCAAGCACACTGAAGGTTAAGCGTTCTGCTTGCAAAAAGCCTTTAATTCTGGTCCGCTTTGATTTGCCGTGAGGGCGCCGCCCTTTCCGGAGATTCAAGTACTACGATCCGCGGCTGGGAGTTCGCGTATCACATGGAGTTTTCATTGCCAATGGGAGGTAAACTGGCACATGGTTAAACGCACAGCGATTGTCACCGGTGGAACGCGCGGTATTGGCCGCGGCATCTGCGAGGTATTGCACGCCGAAGGGTATAACGTAATCGCCGGATATGGCGGAAACAGCGAGGCGGCGGCCAAGTTTACGGAAGAAACTGGCATCGAAGCTCATAAATGGGACGTTGCAGACTACGATGCCTGCCAGAAAGCGGTTGCTGATATCGTCGAAAAACACGGTCCTGTCACGGTCCTCATCAACAATGCCGGCATCACCCGCGACGGCACCCTGAAGCGCATGGAATATGATGATTGGATGGCCGTTATTCAGACAAACCTGACCTCCGTCTTCAATCTCTGCAAAGCCTGCTGGCCCCACATGGTCGGCGAGAAATTCGGCCGCATTGTTAATATCTCGTCGGTCAACGGCCAGGCCGGCCAGTATGGCCAGGTCAACTATTGTGCTGCAAAGGCCGGCGTCATCGGCATGACAAAGGCGCTGGCGCAGGAAGGCGCGCGTTCAGGGATCACTGCGAACACCGTGGCCCCCGGCTATGTTGCGACGGACATGGTTGCAGCCGTACCGGAAAACATTCTCGAAAAGATCGTGAGCACCATCCCCGTCGGCCGCCTGGGCGACCCGACTGAAATCGCCCGCGCGGTTTATTTCCTTGTTCGCGAGGATTCGAACTTCGTTACCGGTTCGACCATCTCGATCAACGGCGGTCAGCATATGTACTGACCGATCGGCCATGATTGAAAAGTAAACGCCGCGGACCTGCTCCGCGGCATTTTTATGTGGAAAGGACAAATCGAGGCTTACTGGGACGTCCAGCCGCCATCGACCGGAATTGCAGCCCCGGTGATATTATGAGCTGCGCGGTGGCAGAGCCATGCTGCCAGATCGCCTAGTTCGGACGGCTCGGTCATCCGTTTACTCGGCTGTTTTTCCGACAATAGATCGGCAACGCCCTTGTCCCTGTCCCCGCCATATTTCTCGGCGCGCGCCATGACCTGTGGCTCAATCAATTCGGTCTCGGTCCAGCCGGGGCAGATGCAATTGACGGTTACGCCACCGGTTTGTGCGGAGCCTGCATCGGCATATTCAAGAGCGGCAACGCGAGAAAGGCCGATCAAGCCGAACTTGGAAGAGACATACGGAGCCTTCTCCTTCGAAGCCACCAGCCCGTGCACCGATGAGATATTGATGACCCGACCGAAGCCTCTCTCTGCCATTCCGGGCATGGCACGGCGCATGGTATGGAAGGCGGCGGAAAGATTGACGGAAATGACGAGGTCCCAGATATCCGCTGTCGCATCGGCAAGCGAGACGGTTTTCTGGACGCCGGCATTGTTTACGAGGATATCGACAGGTCCCCAATCGGCCAGTTCATCCATCATTTTGTCTATAGCCGGGATATCACGCAGATCCGTATCGAAAAAACAGGTCTTCGGTGCGCCAGCGGCCTTCGTGGTTTCCTGTGCCGCTTCGGCCTGTTTCTTGTCTGCCAAACCATGAACCACGATATTGGCGCCCGCTGCTGCGAGTTTCTCGGCGATGGCCATTCCGATACCCTGAACCGAACCGGTGACGAGGGCCGTTTTTCCGCTTAGATATTTGTCAGTCATTTTGGGTTTTGGTCTCCGTTTCAACGAGCTTTCTGAGTTCCGTCTTTAACACCTTGCCGTAATTGTTCTTCGGCAATTCGTCCACAAAACGGTACCCTTTCGGCCGTTTGAACCCTGCTATTTCATTCCGGCAGTGACTGTCCAGTTCTGCAGCCGAAATTTCCGTCCCGGCTCTGGCGACGATGAAAGCGACAACTGACTCTCCCCATTCCGCATCCGGCTTCCCGATGACGGATGTTTCGACCACATCGGGGTGGCTCAGCAGCACTTCTTCCACTTCGCGCGGATAGATATTCGTACCGCCCGAAATGATGACATCCTTGGACCTGTCCATCAGCGTCACAAAACCATCCTGGTCCACCGCCCCGACGTCGCCGGTAAACAGCCATCCGTTCTTGATGGTTTGTGCCGTGGCCTCGTGGTTTTGCCAATAACCGGACATGACGGATGGCCCTTTCACGATGATCTCACCTGGCTCTCCGGCCGGGACATCGTTGCCCAAGTTATCAACGGTTTTCACGTCAATCTGCGGATGGGGCACGCCCACCGACTGCAATCGCTGACGCCAACGCGGGTGCTCGCGATCATTGACGAATTCCTTGGACAGCACCGTAATCGTCATCGGGCTTTCGCCCTGACCGTAGATTTGACAAAAGCGTGGCCCGAGAACCTCGACAGCCTCGATAATATCGGCAAGATACATCGGTCCGCCGCCATACACGATAGTCTTGATGCCATCGCCTGTCTTGCCAACTGCCCTTGCATGATCGACGAGGCGCTTGATCATCGTTGGCGCCGCGAACATGTGAAGGCTTCCGAGTTTTTCCGCAGCTGCAAAAATCTCGGCGGGGTCGAAGCCCTTGGATACCGGAACGGCGTGTCGGGCACCCTTTAATACATGCTGTAGGCAATAGAGACCGGCGCCGTGACTGATCGGCGCGGCATAAAAGGCGGTGTCGCTGTCACAGACATCATCTACGGCGGATAAATAATTGAGCGCCATCGCTTGCAGGTTGCCGCAGCTAATCATCACGCCCTTGGGCCGTCCGGTGGTGCCTGAAGTGTAGAAAAGCCAGGCAGTATCCGTGTCGGATTTTGACACGGGAGTGGAAAGGCGATTCTCATTGCACATTCCGTCGAATTGGGCGCTGCCCAGATCGACAAATTTGATCTTGGCAGCAGTTTCCGTTTCCGAAAGCTGCTCGATGCTTTTGGTGTCGCCAAAGCAGATCTTCGCGCCTGCGTTTCCAAGTATCCAGGCGGCTTCTTTGGGATGAAGTTTCGCGTTCACCGGTACTGCAATCCCGCCCGCGTACCAGATGCCGAACAGCGCCTCGAGATATTCCGTGGCATTCTTTGCGAAAAGCGCAACTCTTTCACCCGCTTCAAGACCAAATGCCTTTACAAGAGACCGCCCGAGGCTTGCTGAGCGGTTGTCGAAGCACTGGTAATCCGCCTCGGGTTCATCGCCTTTGAAAAGGGCGGGCCGATCGGGTCCGGTAAGTGCTGACCGGTGGAGCCATAGCGCGGGATTCACACATACCTCCGTGATACGGGCCTTTGTCCCAAAAGCCGTGACCATCCGTCTTCTACTCCGTTAAACCGCTGCGCGCAGCCCTTTTTCGCAACACCTCCATTCAAGGGCGGGGATTACGGCTGACCCTAGCCGATTGGAGGTGTTGACCGGCAATCGGCCATAAGGCACAGCTATCAATGGACACAGAAAGTCGAGGAGGACAGTTTCATGCAGATGACCGGAGAGCAGCGTATTGAGGCAA
>JAHEHW010000482.1 GCA_024639745.1 Salaquimonas sp.
ATTGATTGAACCCAGATAGCGCGCGCTATATCGAGAGAAGGGGGAAAAAAGCATGAAACTTTATGATGGGGGCAAGGCGCCCAATCCGCGCCGGGTCCAGATTTTCCTGAAGGAAAAAGGAATCGAGATTGAGCGGGAGCAGTTGGACCTCAACGCCCGCGAACAGAAATCGGAAGCGTTTTCAGAGCTTAACCCAATGCAGACCGTGCCCGTCCTGGAACTCGATGATGGGCAAATCATCGCGGAATCGGTGGCCATTTGCCGTTATTTCGAGGAAGTTCAGCCAGAGCCCGCTCTCATGGGCAGAACTCCGGTTGGGAAGGCGATGGTGGAGATGTGGCAACGACGGGCAGAATTGAACCTGATGATGCCCGTGGCCTTCGCGTTTCGGCACCTGCATCCCGGCGCCAAGACGATCGAACCGTTGCAGATCGGCGAGTGGGGTGATCTGAACAAGGAACGGGCGGGCAGGACCATGCGGATATTCGATGAGAAGCTCGCCGACAGCGAATTCATTGCCGGAGACGATTTCACGATTGCCGATATCACGGCATTCGTTGCCTGCCAGTTCATGAAAGTCGCTAAGATCGAGCGGCCTGAGGAGCTCGTCCATCTCAATCGCTGGTTTGCCGCTGTTTCCGAACGGCCTTCCACCGCATTCGACTGAACCGTTGACCGACCGTTTCATGGCAAGAGAAAATATCCTCTCGCTTGAATCTGAAATCCGGCAGTGCCGGGTTTGCGTTGACGCACCCTCGGGCAAGCCGTTGCCGCATGAGCCGAGACCTGTGACCGTCCTTTCTTCAACGGCGAGGGTTGCGATCTGCGGACAGGCGCCGGGCAATCGGGTTCATCAATCCGGCGTTCCTTTCACGGACCCTTCCGGGGACCGGTTGCGAGATTGGGTGGGCATGACCTCGGAAACATTCTATGATCGCGGCCGGATCGCAATCGTTCCTATGGGATTTTGCTTCCCGGGTTACGATTCCAAGGGCAGCGACTTGCCACCACGGCGGGAATGTGGCCGGACCTGGCATTCCCGCGTTTTTGCGGCTATGCCGCAAATTGAGCTCATCCTGCTTGTCGGCGGGTCGGCACAGAAATGGCATCTCGCTAGGCAGGAAGGATTGCCGCGCTTCAAGACGGTGACGGAAACCGTGCGCAACTGGCGCGAATACCTGGAGCCGACTGACGCGCCGTTAAATTCTCCGAAATTTCTCCCTCTGCCGCATCCGTCATGGCGCAATACTGCGTGGATTCGAAAAAATCCTTGGTTTAACAGTGAGTTGTTGCCGGTTCTTCGTGAGTTGATTCAAGCGATGACGTGATCGCGGGCCTTCGTGCCTGGCGTTGAGCGGGGTATCCCGGAATTGGCAATCGATTCTCAAAAAACAAACCGCTATCCGGACTTGTGAAAATATCTTGCGTCAAATAAGAGGGTATTGGTTAAACTTTCCCTTGGACGGCTCATATGGATCGCACGGACAGAAAGATTTTAGCGCTTCTGCAACAAGACGCGACGCTTCCAGTCGCTGATGTCGCCAAACGGGTCGGGCTTTCGACGACACCGTGCTGGCGACGTATTCAGAAGATGGAAGAAGAAAAGATCATTGAGCGCCGTGTGGCGATATTGGATCCGGCGAAAGTGGATGTCGGGGTAACCGTTTTCGTTTCAATCAAGACGGATAAGCACAATTCGGAGTGGCTGAAGCGGTTTTCCGAAGTGATTACTCAAATGCCGGAAGTCGTCGGCTTTTACCGCATGAGCGGGGAGGTGGATTATCTTCTGAAGATCGTGGTTCCGGATATTGCCTCCTATGACGAGGTATACAAGCGGCTCGTCTCCAATATCGATATCGAGAACGTCTCTTCCGCTTTCGCGATGGAGCGGATCAAGGATACAACAGAACTGCCGCTTACTTACATGAAGCTCGACAAGGGCAAATAGCGGCTAAGACGCCTCTTTGGGCTGACGCAGAGGATATTCAGGTGCCAATTGATCCCGATCGCTACGATCAAGGTGGCGAAGGGGTTCTGTTCCTATCACCGGGGCTCCATAAATGAGGCGTCAGTCAATGCCTAGTTCGCT
>JAHEHW010000483.1 GCA_024639745.1 Salaquimonas sp.
GCCGTGCCCGGTCAGACCGATATCGGGCGAGGAACCGCCGAGGTCGAATTCCTCGGCGCCGTAATCGGTGTAATCGTATTCTAGCCTGCCCGTAACGCGATCGGTAAACTGTCGCTCAACACCCGCTCCGAAGCTGTAGCCGGTCAGCCATTTGCTGTCATCGCTGCCACCTGCAGACGCTTCGACCCGTGTAACATTCAGGCCGGCAAGGCCATAGACCAGGTTTTCCTCGAAAGCGTAGCCCATGCGGGCACGAAGCGAACTTTCCCAATCCTGGTCAACGGTAACACCATTCTTGGTCTCGCTACCGAAATTATAACCGCCCTGCACCTCGACACCGGCAACGATCGCATCGCCTAGCTGGCGGTTGATGCCGGCGTATAGTCCGCCATCCGGCTGATGATGGGCTTCAACGTCGGAAGACCCCATGACACCCGCCGATTTCCAGTTAAGTCCGCCATAAACACCGCCATAAAGGCTGTCCCAGAGCGGTCCCTGTTGGATGGGTTCGTATTGAGGCTCCACATTTGCATTGGGATCACCGGTATATATGTCAGCGGCGAGCGCCGGCTGAATACACATAGCGAGAAATGTCACCGGCAGGCTTGCAATTAAGAGACGAGATTTCATGACGGGCTGTCCACTTCCATTGGCTGGTCAGTTTGAATTGACGCCCAACCTAGGCTCTGAATCCGGCAAAGTTTTTGAGTTAGAGTGACCGTAAAAGGGCAAGATCGCGGCAGCACGTCACAAGTGTGAACAAGGCGTTAAGGAGACTGCCGGCCACAAGCGCGGCGAAACTTTTTCGATAATTCGCGTTCAGACAGCGGCCAACAAAACCTGGGGCGGCCTTTAAAACCGTCTTGCGTTAGCTTACATTACCTACCGGGCACGCGGTCGGAAAGTCCGACTATCATGGCCGCGCCAGATCCTATCCGGCAATTCCTTTTTCCTAAGAGCTCCCCGTCTCATGTTGATGAATCTGATCTTTCTGGTCGCAGGTCTTGCGGTCCTGGTATTTGCCGGAGACATGCTCATCAAAGGCTCGGTGGGGCTAGCCGAGAAGCTTTCGATTCCGCCACTGATCATCGGTCTCACTGTAGTGGCTTTCGGCACATCCGCGCCAGAACTCTTCATTTCCGTTCAGGCCGCGCTTTGGGGATCATCCGGCATCGCAATCGGCAATATTGTCGGCTCGAACATCGCCAATGTGCTGCTGGTCATAGGCATTCCTGCGCTGATTGCCCCGTCGCGTTGCGACGATGCGGGGGTCGGCCGGAATATCCTCGTCATGCTGGGGTTTTCCGTCGTATTCATGGCGATGCTCGCGGGCGGGACGCTCAACCGAATAGAAGGCGTAATACTGCTGTTGCTGCTGGCCGCATTTCTGTTCGATCAATTCAAGAGCGCGCGGCAGGCCAATTCCGAAGTGGCGGCATCGCTCGATTACCATGACGAAGTCTCGAATATCCCGCACAGCAATGCGAAGGTCGCAGTTCTAATCCTGCTCGGACTGATCGGACTTCCGCTCGGTGCCGATATTACGGTCGACTCCTCGGTTGAGATCGCACGAAGACTGAATGTGTCCGAAGAAGCAATTGGTCTTACCATCGTTGCGATCGGAACCTCCCTGCCGGAATTGGTAACTAGCCTGATGGCAGTCGTTCGCTCATCCTCCTCGATCGCGATCGGTAACGTTGTCGGCTCCAACATATTCAATATCGGTTCCATCATGGGTATCGCATCGCTGATCAGCCCGATGAGCGTCGGCGGCAATATCGCGCGCGTTGATATGTGGGTAATGCTCGCCTGCGCCCTTTTGGTCGGCTTTCTTGCTCATTGGAAAATAAAAATCGGCAAACGTGTCGGGGTTGCCATGACCACCGCCTACGCCATCTATGCGGCGGTCGCATTCGTTCTTTAGAAAGATCCCATATGCTCGCTTCCCGTCGGCAGGAAATTCCCAAAAACGCGATCGTCACCGGCGGTTCCAAACGAATCGGCGCGGCGATAGCCAAGCATCTGGCGCAAAGCGGCACCAATGTAATCGTCCATCACCACCAGTCGGACGAGGAGGCCGAGGCGCTC
>JAHEHW010000484.1 GCA_024639745.1 Salaquimonas sp.
GAATGGTGAATTCCGGACGAAGGCACATGGGGCGCCCTTCCCGGTCCGCCGATATGAAAATGCGGCGGCGAATATCCTCGCCAGCGGCGTTCAGGATCGGGTCGGCTGGCTGCAACAACCCGACATCCGGCATCGCGCATTTGCGCGCCCGGAAATAAGGCTCGAGTTTGCGATCAGGCATCGCCGTCCGCTTCCTGTGCGTGGAGCAGTCGCTGGACTTCCTCAACCAGTTTTTCCTCATCGATCTCGAACTGGCCAGGGCGCTTCTCGCGCCATTCCTCGTTGGACTCGATGGCGGCGGCCTGACGGCGGCCTTCGATCATGTCCTTGATCTGGAGCTTGCCGGCTTCGCGCTCGTCCGAGCCCTGAATGATCGCAATCGGGCAGCCGCGACGGTCGGCATATTGCAGCTGCTTGCCGAACTTCTTCGGATTGCCCTGATACATCTCGGCACGGATGCGGGCAGCGCGGAGCTTCTGCACCATCTGCTGATAGCGCCCTAGCGCTTCCGTCTCGCTGTCCATGACGGTCACAAGTACCGGCGCGATGACGTTCGCCTGGCTCATTTTGCCGAGGTTTTTCAAGGCTGTCATCAGCCGTGAAACGCCGATGGAAAAACCCGTTGCCGGGACGTCCTGTCCGGTGAAGCGCTTGACTAGACCATCATAGCGCCCGCCGCCGCCGACAGAGCCGAAGATAACCTCTTCGCCCTTTTCATTGACCACCGGAAAGGTGAGCTCCGCTTCGAAGACAGGGCCAGTGTAATATTCGAGGCCGCGGACGCAGGTAAGATCAATGCGTATTCGGCTTGAACCATAACCGGCCCGTTCAGAGATACTCGCAATCTTTGACAACGAATCCAGTGCAGCCACTACGGTTTGGTTTTCTCGAAACAGGTCTATTGTTTGCGAAATGATTATAGCGTTGTCCGTTAAGTATTTTTTCCCGCCGATTTCGTAGGTTTCCATGACCGCAATTGGGCGCGTGTCATCCATCTCCTCAGGTATGATACCGTGCGTCGCCCTCTCAAGAAAAACGGAAAGGGTTTGAATCTGTTCCTCATCCAGTCCGACGCCTTTGGTGAAATCGCCACTTTCGTCCTTGCGACCTTCGCCAAACAGTTGGCGAACGCCTTCGATGCCGAATTTATCGAGCTTGTCGATGGAGCGCAGGACGCCGAGACGCCGCTCTGCATTCTCGTCGCCGCCTAGGCCAATAGCTTCCATCACGCCGTCGAGCACCCTGCGGTTGTTGACCCGGATGACGTATTCGCGGCGCGGGATGCCAAGGGCCTCCATGGTGTCGGCCATCATCATGCACATTTCTACATCGGCCTGGACACCCGGAGCGCCGACGATATCGGCGTCGAACTGCATGAACTGCCGGAAGCGGCCCGGCCCCGGTTTTTCATTGCGGAAGACCCAACCGGCACGATAGGTGCGGTAGGGCAGCTGGATCTCATTGATGTTTTCGGCAACATGGCGGGCGAGCGGCGCGGTCAGGTCATAGCGCAGGCTCATCCACTGCTCGTCATCGTCTTGCAGCGAGAAGACACCTTCGTTTGGGCGGTCTGAGTCCGGCAGGAACTTGCCGAGCGCGTCGGTATATTCGAACATCGGTGTTTCGACCGGATCGAAGCCGTAACGCTCATACACTTCGCGGATCTTGGCGACCATCTCGTCGGTGGCACGGATGTCCTCGGGCGAACGGTCGACGAAACCGCGCGGCAGGCGGGGTTTTACCCGCTGGGGCTTTTTCTTCTTTTCAGGCATGTGTTTTCCAAGCGGACGGACAGGAAAATTCCGCTTTCTCCTAAACGATGGGCCCTGTATCGTAAAGGGTTTGTGCAAGGGTCGCATGGCGGGTTGCGGAAGTGGCGTGCTTATGGCCTAGTCGCAATGTCTGGTGCCCGCGGCAAGCGGGAGAATCGAGAATCCCGCGAAACTCGGGAACGTGCCCAACGCTATGATGTGGGACGGAACGCGCAAACCGGCGGTCATCACTGCCGAGGCCAATGTCGAGACGGGAAGGCCACGCGGCTCCGGATGAACCTTAGTCAGAAGACCGGCCAGGCAAAGTG
>JAHEHW010000097.1 GCA_024639745.1 Salaquimonas sp.
GGCTTGTTCTCAGCTGGTCGATGAGATTGGTGAATTCAATCGACATGAGAATGGGAAAGCCGGTTATCAGAATCTTATTTGAAAGATCCGTACCTGCCAGGGCTTCCCGCACTTTGGCGACCTCCGCCCGAACTTCAGTGACCGGCATATTCGATGACAATCTCACGCTGACAAGTGCCGCCGAATTGTCCTTTGAAACGAAATCCGTACGCGCGTTCACCGGTGCATCCACGGCGAGTCGATTAACCTCGTCTATCGCCTGCTTCGTATCGAGTCGTTCAAGCACCTGATTGGCCGAAAAAATCAGGTCCCGGTCGAAGTGAGTAGCCAGGGCATCTTCCACGGTTTTCAGCCGTTCCCGGTTCTCCCGATCGGCAAACTCGCCCGGATTGGCAAATGGAACCGACACCAGCATCAGCGCGCGGCCCCCGGTCACCTGGTTTGCCAATTCTTCGCCATAACGGACATCGGAATCCCGCGGCAGGTAATCGGTCAAACGATATTCGGCCTTTACCAAGGTCTGAATACCCCCAAATAGGGTGACCAGCGCAATGCCTGTCAATGCGATAGAGACGGGGTGGCGGATGGGCAATTTACGCGCCAACCGGCCGATTCCCTGCAACATCGGAACGCTTGATGACTTTGGCCTGATCAATCCGAGCCGGATCGACCAGTAGATCGCGAGCGGCAGACCGACGATCACGGCAATGAAAGCGAGCGAGACAACTCCGGCTCCCAGCCATGCGAATTGGCTCAAGGCTTCGCTTTCGGCATAGGCAAAGGAAAGAAATGCCAAAGCAGTCGTTATCGAGGTCAGCGATGACGCCGGACCGACTTTGAAGATTGCCTCTTTCAGATTGGCTTCCGGCTCAGGGTTCTCCGCAGTCAGCGTCTGCCATCGGAAATAGAGAAAAATCCCGTCCGCGAAAGCCAGGATCAGGGCAAGCGTCGGCAGCACTGTGGTCAGATAGTTGATCGCAATATCGGAAATCGCGAAAAGCCCGAACGACCATAGCGCGGTCAATGCCGGCGGAATGGCACAGAGAAAAGCTGCCATTAAACTGCGAAAAATCGCGAATGCGATACCGGTGCCCAGCAGCAGCCCGAAAACCGTCAGGGTCATCTGATCATTGATCAGCGCCGTCATGATACTGGCGCCAACCGGCGTCAGCCCGGTAAATGACAGTTTGAAATCCTCCGGCGCAAATTCCTGCGCCGCTGAGCGAAGCCGCTTATAGGTCACGAAACTCTTGCCGTCGTCCTCCTGAACGCTCACATCGAGCGAAACCACCATTACCGCCACCTTGTCTTCGACGGAAAAAAGGCTGGCCGCTCGCGGATACTTGGCGATCAGGCTGGTGACCAGATCCCTGGCCTGCTGGTCATTTTCGAAAGTGTTCGGAAACCAGTCGCGGCTTTCGCCGGTATCAGGGTCGAAATGAGGCGTCGAGAATATTGAAACGGCCTTCGAAACACCGTCGACGAGCGAGACATCCAATTGAAGGTTGCGAAGATCTTCAAGCCCGTCCGTCGTCAAGAGCCGGTCGGACTCAACGAGAACAGTCACATCTCGTGAAAAGTTTCGGTAGGCCCCCTTCATCGCGTAGTAATCGCGATAGGCCTGCGACTTGTCCGGCAATACGGAAAGAACGCTGCCATTGAACGAAACGCCCTGAACACTATAGCCGGCGATGGCGACCAGCGCGATCAGAAGCACCGAGAACACAACCGGGAATCTGAGCGCAACAAGACCGAGCCGCTCGAAACCAAAGCCAATACGCCACATCAGACCATATGCTCCGCAAAATTGGCAGGTGCGGGCGTTCTGATTTCATACATTCTGACGCTGAGATAGTGCGCGCAAGATATGCCCAAGGGCTCGCTTTCGATCAAAAAAACTACCGGCAATTCGAGACCTGTCATTATTGACTTGGAGCGATGAGCGTCTTCTTTAAGCGACAAGGAATGGTGCATGGCTGAACGTTCTGGCAAATTGCTATATCGCTTTGCAGCGCTTCGCCAAACGTAACCACCCTTCCCTTACAGATTGATTTAGCTACCGGTTGTCTATTCAAAGCAGCCGAAAGCAACAAGCAAAAACTTTTCAATTTGCAGGAACATAGACAGGGATGACCGGATGGATTTTGAAACGCCCTTGATCGAAACGCGTCTTTTGCGGCGCTACAAGCGTTTCCTGGCAGATGTCGAAACCGACGACGGATCGGTTATAACGGTCCATTGCCCGAACCCGGGCGCGATGCTCGGACTGGATCAGCCGGGCTCCCGAGCCTGGATTTCGGACAGCATGAATCCGAAGCGCAAATTGCGCCATACACTCGAACTCGTGGAAGCCGATGGCGAAATGGTCGGCATTCACACCGGAAGAACCAATAGACTTGCACGGGAAGCCATCGAAAACGGCCTTATTGACCTGCTGCCGCCGGGTGCAGAAATCCGCGCGGAACAGCGATATGGCCAGAATAGCCGTGTCGATTTCCTGCTTGAGGCTATCGATGGCTCAAAAACCTTTGTCGAAGTGAAAAATGTACATCTGGTCCGCAATCCGGGACTGCACGAATTCCCCGACAGCGTAACAGCGCGCGGAGCGAAGCACTTGGCAGATCTTGCCGCGGAGGTTCACAACGGCCACAGCGCCGTAATGCTTTACGTCATCCAGCGCAGGGATGGAGACCAATTCAGCATTGCGGGCGATATCGATCCCGGCTACCAAGCGGCGTTCCGGACAGCACTGGACAAGGGAGTGGAAGCCTTGGCGATCAAATGCCACGTAACGACGAAAGGGATCAAACCCGTCCAGCGCGTTGACATCCTCGGCTGCGGTCCTTATCCGGCCTTGCCTCCGCCTTTTTAAAGGGTCATATACCGCTCATGCAAAATTACATTCCAGCAAGCGCAGCGCCGGTAAAAAACACTGGAACGATCAAGCTTTACGAAAAGGCGGCTTTCGAAGCGATGCACCGCGCCGGCGAGCTCACCGCGCGTTGTCTGGATGCGCTCGCCGATATCGTCAAACCGGGTGTCACTACTCAGGAAATCGACGATTTCGTTTTCGAATTCGGGCTGAAGCATGGTGCGGCACCGGCAACGTTGAATTATCGCGGCTACACAAAATCCTGCTGCACATCGATCAATCATGTTGTCTGTCACGGTATCCCGAATGAGAAACCGCTTCGCGATGGCGACATCGTCAATATCGATGTGACACTGGTTCTCGACGGATGGCACGGCGACTCGAGCCGGATGTATCCGATCGGAAACGTGCGGCGTGCCGCCGAAAGGCTGGTGAAAGTCACCTATGAATCCCTCATGCGCGGTATCGCGGAAGTCAAACCTGGCAAGCGCACCGGCGATATCGGCGCAGCGATACAGGAATATGCGGAAGCCGAACGCTGTTCGGTCGTTCGGGATTTCTGTGGCCACGGCGTCGGGCTATTGTTTCATGATGCGCCGAACATCCTCCATTTCGGCCGGCGCGGAGAAGGCATCGAATTGCGGCCCGGCATGATTTTCACCATTGAACCGATGATCAATCTGGGGCGGCCTTCGGTGAAAATCCTCAATGACGGCTGGACCGCCGTCACCCGTGATCGCTCGCTTTCGGCACAATTCGAACACACCGTCGGGGTCACCGAAGACGGTTGCGAGATTTTTACTCTTTCGCCCGCTGGCTATACTGTGTCACCATATATTTGACTCGGACGCCTTAGACATATGGGTAGGTATGTCTGACAAGGGTGTGGGGCCTGGGCTTGACGCCTCGGGCCTACATGAATTTTCACAGCGAAAGCTGGAAATCAAACCTCATTATCACGGCCACCGCGAGCGGTTGCGAGATCGTTTCCGCGAAAGGGGAAGCGCTGCGCCGGCAGAGTACGAGCCGCTGGAAATGCTGCTGTTCCGCTCGATCCGCCAGGGCGATACCAAATCCTTGGCAAAAGCGCTGATCACAGAGTTTGGCTCGCTGGCCGATGTGCTTGCCGCGCTCGCACGCCGGCTTACGGAGGTCAAGGGCGTTGGCGACCCCATCGCAACCGATCTGAAGCTCGTTTTCGAAGCCGGGCTTACGCTTGCAAGCGGCAATATCAAATCACGCACCTTGTTCGACGCCTGGAGTAAGGTCCTCGAATATTGTCGCGCTTCGATGGCGTTCGAGGAGAGGGAAATTTTCCGTGTTCTATTTCTCGACAAGAAGAACCAGCTGATTGGGGACGAGATCCAGCAGACCGGAACCGTCGACCATACGCTGGTCTACCCGCGCGAGGTTGCCAAACGCGCTCTAGAATTATCCGCTACCACAATCATATTGGTGAATAATTATCCCTCGGGCGACCCGACGGCGTCCCGCGCCGATATTACCATGTCACGCTCGATCATTGACGTGTTGAAGCCGCTGAACATAACAGTACACGATCACATCATTATCGGCCGTGACGCACACGCAAGCCTCAAGGGATTGCAACTGATTGAGGATCATTACACCTTGGCGAAATCGGGAAAAATGCGCAAGAAAAGCGAGCTTCCGCAGAAGACCTGCCCGGTCTGCAAGCGCCCCTTCGCATGGCGCAGGAAATGGGCAGACGACTGGGAAAACGTCATCCATTGTTCGGAAAGATGCCGGCGAAGCGCAAAGCTTGGCGTTTAGTTTTAAACACCTGATCAGGCCCCGGTGACGGGCTCCTTTCGGGCGCGGTAGGCTTCAAGCGCGTCCGGCGTATCAAGATCGAGCGATGCGGCGAAACCCAGCTCGATTTCAACGATGCGATCGGCATATTCGCCCAATAAATGCCTTGCTCCGGTATCGCCGGAAATCCCACACAGGGCATCGAAATAGGATTTCGGCCACAACACCGGATTGCCACGTTTGCCATTGTTCGTGGCAACCAGAATAGACCCGGCAGGCGCTTCTTTGGCGGCATCGATAAAATGATCGATCATTTCAGAAGTGATGCCTGGCATATCCCCCAGCAGGATGAGCGCATGAGTGCAATCTGGCTTTAGCGCCCTGATCCCGGCTGCCAAGCTTGTGGAGAGCCCATCGGCAAAGTTGGGGTTGTGTGCGAAAATAACAGAATGCGGCTGAAGCGCCGCCGCGATATCCTCTCGCTGATGCCCCGTCACGACCACAACGCGCTCGCAGGCTGAACCTGCCGCCGCATCGACCACTTGGCGCACGACCGGAACGCCTGCGACCGGGATAGTAAGCTTGTTGAGATCGCCCATCCTTCGGGATTGTCCTGCAGCGAGCACGACGGCGGATACAAGCGGCCCGTTTCTCCTGACCGTCTCGCGCGGCTGAGGGCGAGAGCCGATCTCCATCAAAAGCCCGCCGACCCCCATGCCGGCGATCTCTTCGCCCGAGACATCGATATCTGCCATCAGGCGATTCAAAATGAAATCGAAGCCATTTTCCGCTGGCGAACGGGCACAGCCGGGAGCGCCCAGCACCGGCTTTCCATCTAGTTCGGCAAGCAAGAGCAGATTGCCCGGATCGACTGGCATCCCGAAACGGATCAACTCCCCCCCTGCCCGCTCGATCGCCTGGGGGATGACATCGCGCCGGTCGCTGATCGCCGACGCCCCGAACAGAACGATCATTTCGCAATGCTGTATCTGTCGCTTCAGCTCGGGAACCACCGCTTCGGTTGCATGGTCGACAACCACTTCCTCAGTCAATTCCGATCCGCTTGCGGCCAGCCGTTTCTCGAGCATTGAATGGGTCTTGCGGATGATTGATTCCTTGAGATGTGGAAGTCTGGTCGAAATAACACCCACCGGCCGGGCACGAAACTCACGCACGCCCAATGCCTCACCAGTCGCCGCCGCCTTTTCCGCTGCAATAAGAGAAGCTTCAGCGACCATGTAAGGAATAATCTTTACCGTGCCGACCATCCGGCCGGCATTGACCGGAATCTTCGTATCGACCGTGGCAAGCGTGATTCCAGGGTCCACATGATTGATCGCATCAATGATCACTCGCGAAGCCTGAAAAAGGCCATCCGCTTCAGCATAGAGGTTTACCCGCCCTGTGCCGGCAGTGTCGATCCGTACATTAGCCATCCTTAGCGCACGGGCAAGGCGCTCCGCTGCGCGGTTTTCATCGATGTCGCCGGCTTCGGGTATAGCAACAACAAGCGCCTCCATACCGGTTTGCCGGATCGCCTGAAGGTCCCCGCCGGATAGCCGCTGACCCTTTTTGATCGATACTCCGCCATGCTTTAGCGAATGCGCCAGAATTGCGCCTTCGCATTGCTCAAGCGGAAAGGATCCGAATTTCATGCCGTCGCCGCGTCTGTGGAAGGCAGCTTCGAAACATCGCGTTTTCGCAAGCTGGAAATGATCTCCGCCAGCACCGCAACCGCGATTTCCTGCGGATTCGCCGCCCCGATATCGAGACCAATCGGCGCGTGAATGCGATCAAGTTGCGCATCAGCAAGACCTTTTGCCCGAAGACGTTCTAACCGTTTGCCGTGCGTTTTTCGGCTGCCGAGAGCCCCGACATAAAAGCAGCCGACTTTCAATGCCTCGGCAATCGGATAATCATCGATCTTGGGATCATGCGTGACGGCGCAAAGGGCCGTATAAGGATCAAGATCGTCCCTTTGCAGGACCTCTTCAGGCCAATCGGCAACCAGCTTTACATCGCCAAACCTGTCCTCGCTGGCAAACGCAGTGCGCGGGT
>JAHEHW010000485.1 GCA_024639745.1 Salaquimonas sp.
TCTTGTACCTCGCTGCCCATAATAACGCAGCCGCATGGTGCTTCATATGCCTAATCGCGGAGAATGCTCCAGGATACCGGATTGAGAAGCTTACGAACTCAAACTCAAACGCTGCTTCTTGCCATCCTTGCGACAGCTCCTGACCAAGAAAAACCCGCGCTGGTAGGATTGCGCGGGTCGAAAGGATTTGGAGGAAATCAAAGCTGTCTGCTTGGTGATCAAGACATCACAGCGCGTGCTTGGGATTAAAGATCTAGAGAGCAACACACGGCAAATTGCATTGTGCATTCAGAGCTTCGGACTCTTTCACCGAATTACCACATTACCTACCTATCCCCGAGCGGTAGCGGGGGATGCATTTCTTGCCAACCAAACATCTCGGATTATCAGCGGTTGGCGTGAAGAAACTTCTGGTATCGTCACCGATGTCACAAAACCACCGGTTTTTGACAATCTTGTCATAAGTGGTTGCCGTGAAGGTCATCACGACTGAGCCTCTTTCCTGAACGAGGCTCTGGACTTGGCTGCAAGACAGTTTCCTGGCATCGACGCGAGCGGCTTGTGCGTCAAATGCCGAGAGGCCCATCGTAAACAGGATGGCAATAGCGCTGGCCGTAATTATGCATGTCCTTTTCATTTTGAATCCCTTCATCGGATAAATTCTCTGAAGCATACCAGAAGGAATGACGAGCACATGGTACCGATTGCGAAAACCCATTCAAAAGATAGTGAGATTTCACTGGATCTAGAGTTCGGCCCGTGCAGGGCCGGTCGCGGTCTCCATATTTAAGACCGCAGATCCGGCAGACCCTTTGGCCCTTAAACGAAGATTATCGGTAGAAGACAAATGCGCTTAAAATGGGTGGCGCAGAGCGGGGAAAGATGCATCTCCAGCCTTTCTTGCTTTCATTGCTATGGCTCAGTTTCGCAAACGGGGATCGTATTGCCAGTAACGATCACGCTCATAGCGACTTGCACCATTGTGCATGACTTCCCCCCGGCGTCTGCCAGGAGAAACGGCGCCGCTACCTTCATATCGCGGCGCATCATAACGCCCGTAAGGTGGCCTGTAATATGGTTTGGAAGGCGGAACGTAATGTGGATCGAAGCGTGGGACAGCGAGCCTCGGACGCTCAGAAGATGTGACAACACCTTGAGCTAGTGCAACTGAGCTCGTGATTACCAATGCCAGCATTACCGGTGAGCAAATGAACAAGCCTCCGAGTATGACTTTTACAGGGCTATGGTCGGTTTTCATTTATATCCCTTTACCCTAGGGTTATCGTTCCCTCCGTAGGTCACCGTTTCAATGCTAACGCACAAATCAAAGCCAAGTTCACCAAAGGAATTTGCCGCAAGAATGATGCGGACGCATGCAGATTTGACATTATTTGAAGACATTACGAATTCGTGGCGATTGATTTGCAATCACATATCTCGACAACGCCTCATGGTATTTTCGGGCGGTAGACGGATCTCTCAAAAGCTTTGTTAAATTTGTTTGTGATAGCCTGATAATATCCAAGCGTTTTCCAATTAACTGTAGCCCCGTTCAATGGGTTTCTTTGCAAGGGATTGAATTTCAGCTTTTGCGACAAATCCTCCGCACCCGCTTTAATTGGCAAATGGATCCTCGCATTCTTGAGATATTTTCAGCAAGAGTAAGAACTGAATTTGCTGTTTCATTTGGTTACTCATAAGGCTTATATTCACCTGCCTGAAGGTAAAATTAGGAGATTCCAGTCGATGGCCGAGTTGCAGAAGTTTGACGCCGAAATCGAAAAAACCCGTCAAACAGTGGAGGATATGAAAACCAAGCTCGACCAAAGCAGTGTGGTGCTTGAAAAGCTGGCTGAGGCCGAAACGATTGGAGAAATCGATTTCGACATTGAAAGTGCCCGCATCGAGGATGTGCTGCGACAGCAGAAGGTCATGGAGGGCAATATCGCGGACCTGATTATCGGTCTCGAGGATGCTACAAATGTTTTCGGCGCCGAATTCGAAAGCATGAAAAGCTACAACGCGTGGGAGAAATTTATCGGAATCTTTTCCAAGCAGCGAATGCAACGCATGCGT
>JAHEHW010000098.1 GCA_024639745.1 Salaquimonas sp.
GCCTTTCTTGCCGCCGCGCGTCAGCATCTCGGACCGTTATTATCGGCATTTGAAGTCATGTGGCCGGATTACTGGCAACAGATCGCAAAGACACCGGGACTGCGAATGCCCTTGGCCCAGGTCCATGCTTTCTACGTACTTATCGAAGCTCAGGGTAGCGATGGGCGCCTTGATTCGCGCAAATTCGATGATTTCCTGGAGAGCCAGGCAGAAACAGGGCTACTCACCGATGCCGTAATCGCGCAATCGTCATCCGATCTGAAGGATTTCTGGCTTGTTCGGGACGCGGTTTCGGAATTCGGTCAAACCTTCGGCAGCCATGCGGGCTTTGACATCGGCCTGCCGGTCGCTGAGATGGACCGTTTCGTATCCGCTACTCGTGAGGCGCTCAGCGCCAACTTCCCGAAAGCCCATGCGCTGTTTTACGGCCATGTAGGCGATGGCAATTTGCATATCGTTGCAAGGGATGAGGCAAGCGCAGTGCAGCCAAAAGATGCCATCAGCGAAATCGTCTATAAGATTGTCGGCGAGTTTGGCGGCACGATCTCTGCAGAACACGGGATCGGATTGACCAAGAAACCCTATCTGCGAGTTTCGCGCACACCGGAAGAAATTGAGACCATGCGTCGGCTGAAACTGGCTCTTGACCCTGGTAATATCCTCAATCCGGGCAAGGTTTTCTGATCATGGCAGCAGTTCGCAATTTCACTTCGATCGGTGAATGCATGCTGGAGTTTTCACGCGTGAGCGATGGCAACTGGCGTCTTGGCTATGCGGGAGACACGCTCAACACCGCTTGGTATTTTCGCGCACTGGCTGGCGACGAATGGAATATCGATTATGTGACACGGCTCGGTAGCGATAGCCATTCCGCCGCAATGCTCGACTTTCTCGCCAGGCACGGTATCGGCACACGGTATATTCAGCGCGATACCGAGCGGCAGCCGGGGCTCTATCTGATCGAAACAAAGAACGGCGAGCGCTCCTTTAGCTATTGGCGATCGCAATCCGCAGCACGGCATATGGCCGATGACGAGGGACCGCTGGCCGCTGCAATGGATGCATCGGACTTCATTTATTTTTCGGGCATCACACTCGCGATTCTGGCCCCGGACCGGCGTGGCTTTCTGCTCAACCTCATTGCCGATGCGCGTGCGAGCGGCAAGACCACGGTTTTCGATCCGAATATCCGGCCGAGACTTTGGGAGAGTGTCGATGCGATACGGGACTGGCTGACCCGCGCAGCTGCAGTTAGTTCGCTGTCACTGCCGAGCTTTGACGATGAGCGCGAATGGTTTTCGGATGCGGATATAGACGCCTGCGCAAGCAGATTTCTGGTTGCGGGTGCTGAGCGGGTATGCGTCAAGAACGGTGGCGGACCAATTTGCTATGGTGATGGCGATGGTCTGAAGACCCTATCGTCGCTGGATAAGGTTCATCCAGTCGACAGCACGGGCGCCGGCGATTCCTTCAACGGCGCGTTCTTGCGCTATTACCTTTCCGGCACGGCATTCGAAGATGCTGTTATCCGCGCGCACAGGGTTTCATCCGCAGTGGTGCTGCATCCGGGCGCACTGCTCGATCCGGATAAAATCCGCTCGATCGCCGAACGGGAAACCTAGTCCTCGTCCTTGAAAATCGGATGGGTTGTGAAAACACCACCCTGATATTTCGCAACTGGCTCTTCCGGACCAGGCGGCGGCGCGGCGGCTTCCACCTTGTCGCGGAATTTTTCCGAACTGTCCTGCGGTCGCCAGCCAAGATAGCGTGTCCCTTCATTGCTCCACCAAACTGTCTCGTTGTCCGAAATGCCGTAGATTACCGGACAGCCAAGCCGCGGAGCGAGCATGCAGCGCTTGATCATTCGCGCGAAATCTTGCGCACTTAGCCAAGTCGATAGCATGCGCCGATCGGCAGGTTCCGGAAAGCACGACCCGATCCGGACGATCGCGGTCTCGACGCCGAACTTGTCATGATAAAGGCTGGCCATCGCTTCCCCGAAACATTTCGAAACGCCATAGAGGCCGTCCGGTTTCGGTATCGCCGTGTGGTCGAGGTGCTCGTCCTGACGGTAATAGCCGACGACATGATTGGAACTCGCAAAAATGATACGGGGATTTCCATTCTGCCGCACCGCCTCATAGAGATGATAAACGCCATCGAGATTTGCCGCGCGGATCAGACTGTAGGGCTTTTCGACCGAGATGCCGCCAAGGTGAACGATACCGTCACATCCGGCCACGAGCTCGAAAACCGCCTTTTCGTCGGCCAGATCGCAGTCGAAGAACTCTTCCGTTTCTTTCACGTCGTCCACTGCCACAACATCAGACAGTCTGACCGTCTTCGCGAAATCGGCAAAGAGAGGGCGCAATTGGGTGGCAACCCCTCCTGCAGCGCCCGTCACGAGCAATTTTTCCAGCATCCTGTCCTCCATATATCAGTCCCTTGAAGACTAGCGCGAACGCAGGTGTGCTGAACAGCCCGCAATCGCCTTTCTTCCCTTGCGATCCGGCTTGCCGTTGCCCAAAATCACCGTCCTGAACTCGAAAATTGCTGAAAGCGAAAACTGTATGAAGATTGTATCGGTTCACCCTCACTTGCTGGATCACAAGCTGGACACCGCCTTCGAAAGCGCGTCCATGCGTTTCGACAGACGACAGCACGTGCTTGTTGAAATCGTTTGCGATGACGGAACCATCGGTTGGGGCGAATGTCTGGGCCCTGCCCTTCCCAATGCAGCGGTCGTCAAAGCGTATACGCCGAGCCTGATTGGCGAAGATCCGCTTAATACCGAAATAATCTGGCAGCGGCTTTACAATCTTTTCAGAGACCAGGGTCAAAGGGGACTAACGGTAACCGCCCTTTCCGGGATCGATGTCGCCCTCTGGGATATCAAAGGTAAGCATTTCGGAGTACCCGTTTCCGTTCTGCTTGGCGGCCGTTTGCGCGAGCAGGTACGCGCCTATGCGACCGGATCTTTCAAACGCGATGGCGTCGATAGGGTAACCGACAATGCCGAGGAATGCGCCGGCCATGTCGAGGCCGGTTTTCAGGCGGTCAAGATCAAGATCGGTTTCAACCCGCGAGAAGATATCGAAGTCATTGCCGCAGTGCGGGAAGCAATCGGCCCCGACACCCGTTTGATGATTGATGCCAATCACGGATACGATGTTCGCGAAGCTGTTCAGGTCGGCCAGGCGGCCGCGCAATATGGCATCGACTGGTTCGAGGAGCCGGTGATTCCGGAGCAGCTCTCCGCTTACCGCGCGGTCCGGGAGGGCCAACCAATTCCGGTTGCAGGCGGTGAAACCTGGCATGGACGCTTCGGCTTCAAGGAACCGCTTGAGACGCGCTCGATCGATATCGCCCAACCCGATCTTTGCGGAACTGGCGGCTTTAGCGAAATGCGCCGGATTGCCGACATGGCGACTCTGCACGGAATTCGCCTTGTTCCGCATGTCTGGGGAACCGGCGTGCAAATCGCCGCCAGCCTGCAATTCATGGCGTCGCAACTGCCCGATCCACCACGAAACCATCCCGTCGAACCGATTCTTGAATTTGACCGGACCGATAATCCATTCCGTCAGGCAATCCTCAAAGAACCCATCGAACACCAGAACGGTATCGTTTCGATTCCAAATGGTCATGGACTCGGCATCGACATTGATCATGACGCGCTGGCGGAATTCGCATTGAAGGCTGAGACATTTTGAACGCCCCGGTCAAAATCGCGGTAGTCGGAGCCGGCTTAATCGGCAAACGTCATATCGAAGCTATTGCGGCTTCCGGCAGCGAAGCGATGGTGCACTCGATTACTGACCCGGATCCGGCCAGATCCGCCATCGCCAGACAGCTGGACGTGCCATACTTCCAGACGCTGCAGGCAATGGTATCGAATTCCGCGCCTGACGGCGTCATAGTTGCGACACCGAACCGGTTTCATCTTGAAGATACTCTGTATTGCATTTCCAAGGGCATTCCGGTGCTGGTCGAAAAACCGCTTGCCGTCACCGCCGAAGAAGGTCTGAAAATCGTTATTGCTTCGGAGGAAAAAGGCGTCCCCGTACTCGTCGGTCATCATCGTCGGCACAATCCTCTTGTTCAGAGGGCCAAGGCCGAAATAGAGGCCGGGAGCATCGGGCAAGTCGTTTCGGTTCACGCGACTTGCTGGTTGTACAAGCCGGACGACTACTTCAATGTCACCTGGCGTCGCCAAACCGGTGGCGGCCCTATCTACATCAATCTGATTCACGATATCGACCTCCTGCAGCATTTCTGCGGGCCAGTCGAAACCGTCATGGCGATGCAAGCCAATACCGCTCGATCTCACGAGGTTGAAGATACCGCTGTCATAACGCTCCGGTTCGAGAATGGCGCGCTCGGCACGGTCAACCTGTCCGATACCATCGTTGCGCCATGGAGCTGGGAATTGACCGCACGAGAAAACCCGGCCTATCCGGTGACGGGACAGGCAACCTACTGGATCGGAGGCACCAATGGCTCCCTTGAGATGCCAACGATGCGGATCTGGCATCAGCAAAATACCAGAAGCTGGTGGGAGCCTATCGATGCCCGTCATGTACCGGTCCGCTCTACCGATCCCATCGAGGCTCAGATAAAGCATTTTTCAGCAGTCATTTCAGGAGATAAACAGCCGCTAGTTCCGGCCCGCGCCGGATGGCAGGCTTTGCGCACGATCGAAGCAGTTAAGCGTTCCGCCGAAAGCGGTTCGACGGTCAATATCGCAATCTAGGTTAGGGTTCGCAGATGATTAGCGGGTATACGAAAATTATTGCGCATCTGGGCGTGCCGACCGAAAGCTTCAAATCGCCGATGATCTACAATCCATGGTTCGATTCAAAGGGTATCGATACGGTCGTGGTTCCAATGGGATGCGAGGCGGAAGATTTTGCGGCGTTCATGCCCCTGGTCTTTCGATTGCGCAATATTGCCGGCGCCCTCATCACAATGCCCCACAAGGTTGCAGTGGTCGACCTTCTGGACCAAGCAAGTAAAGCGATCGCGATCTGCGGCGCCTGTAATGCCGTGAAGCGGGGCGAGGACGGACAGTTGATCGGCGATATGTTCGACGGTGAGGGTTTTGTCCGCGGAATGATTAGAAAGGGACGAGCCGCAGACGGCGCTTCAGCGTTGGTCGCTGGATGCGGCGGTGTCGGTTCGGCCATAGCAGCCTCGCTCGCGAAAGCCGGCTCTGTTCGCCTTGGGCTCTACGATACGAATACCCGCGCCATGGAAGAACTGGCGACCCGCCTGCGCAATCATTATCCAGAGCTTCAGATCCGTACCGGCTTGAATGATCCGAAGGGATATGACTGCGTCGTAAACGCAACGCCGCTCGGTATGAATGAAAACGATCCGATGCCGTTGGATATCGAACGCATCGATCCCGGCGCCTTTGTCGGGGAGGTCGTGCTGACGGAGGCAGATACAGCCTTTCTCGGCGCTGCCAAAAAAAGGGGCTGTGTTACCCAGATCGGAACCGACATGCTTTTTGAGCAGATTCCTGCTTACCTGGAATTTTTCGGCTACCCTTCAACGACAGCGGAGGAATTGCGTTCGGTGGCGCGCCAACATTACTGATTGCGCGATCCGGGGATAATCTCGAACGCGCATGCATGCATCTTTTTTCTACCGAGATGAAAACATGATTTGTGTCGCGCTTTCGAAAATCGCAAAGTGCGGAACCATACTGCGATCGGGAGGGAGTATCGATGGAGTTACCGAAGAACCATTTCAAAGCCGCCATCCTTGCAGGCCAACAGCAATTGGGCCTGTGGTCACAGATCAACGACGCAACGGTCACGGAATTGCTTGCGGGGTGCGGCTTCGACTGGATGGTTCTCGATTGCGAGCACTCGCCAATAGACACAGCGACGGTTTTGCCGATGTTGCAAGCAATGGCGTCCTACGACGTTCAGCCAGTGGTTCGCGCGAGATCGCTCAATCCGGCTGAAATCAAAAAACTCCTGGACTACGGCGCGCAGAATATCCTGGTTCCCTATGTTCAGAACGCTGAAGAAGCGCGCCTGGCGGCCGCATCAGTCGATTATCCTCCAAGCGGCATACGTGGCGTCGCTGGGGGCACGCGAGCAGGACGGTTCGGGCGCATCGCCAATTATCATCGTATTGCAAGGCAGGAGATCTGTCTCATCATCCAGATTGAAACCGTCGAAGCGCTGAACAATCTCGATGAGATCCTTAAAGTTGACGGTATCGATGCGATCTTCATCGGGCCTGCAGACCTTGCTGCCAGCATGGGCTACCCAGGCGATGCCTCAAATCCCGCTGTGCGAGAAACCGCCATCGAAGCGGTCAGGCGAATTCGAGCTGCCGGAAAGCCGTGTGGCTTTCTCACGCGAGACGAAAGTTTTCTCGGTGAAGTCGTCGCCGCCGGCAACGTTTTCACTGCGATCGACATCGACATTATGGTGTTGCGGCTTGCTGCGGAAGCAAAGCTGAACCGTTGGCGGAAGAAATTCGGCAACGACTGAAACCCTCGCGCTGAACCTCTTGCAGCAGGACCAATCGGGTATATTCGGCAGCATACGGGCCAGTCAGAGACTTCA
This sequence comes from Salaquimonas sp., assembly GCA_024639745.1. Taxonomy (GTDB): domain Bacteria; phylum Pseudomonadota; class Alphaproteobacteria; order Rhizobiales; family Rhizobiaceae; genus Salaquimonas. Next base: position 6,588 of record JAHEHW010000098.1, read on the forward strand.
GACGCGTCGCATACGGTTCCGTGATGGACCTACTTACTGCAGAGGTCGTTCGGGAACCAAGTCTTATTCTAGCGATATTTATCGAGAGAATCGGGAGGGACCACTATA
>JAHEHW010000486.1 GCA_024639745.1 Salaquimonas sp.
AAAGACCGTCGAGACCTTGAGCGCGGACGAGCATCCGCCAATTGCCGAGCCTGAACTATTACCAGGGCGTTTTTTCGAAACCGGCGAGTATCCCTATGACAAGAAGATTTCGCGCCGCTCTTATGAGCGGCAGAAAGCGGCGCTGCAGGTAGAACTTCTGAAGGTCCAGGAATGGGTTCGCCAGTCGGGTGAGAAAGTCGTGCTTCTGTTCGAGGGGCGCGATGCAGCGGGAAAGGGTGGAACCATCAAGAGGTTTATGGAACATCTCAATCCGCGCGGTGCGCGAGTGGTGGCGCTCGGCAAGCCCTCGGACCGCGAGAAGAGCCAGTGGTATTTCCAGCGCTATGTGGAGCATCTGCCTGCAGCCGGCGAGATCGTGCTTTTCGACCGCTCGTGGTATAATCGAGCAGGTGTTGAGCGCGTGATGGGTTTCTGTTCGCCGCAGGACTATCTCGAATTCATGCGGCAGACGCCGGAGCTCGAACGAATGCTTGTGAGAAGCGGAATCCGGCTTTTCAAATATTGGTTCTCGGTCACCCAGGACGAGCAGTTGCGTCGCTTCGAAAGCCGCGAGCACGAGCCGCTGAAACAGTGGAAGCTTTCGCCGATCGATCGGCAATCGCTCGACAAATGGGACGAATATACCGAGGCGAAGGAGGCGATGTTCTTTTACACCGACACTGCCGATGCGCCGTGGACCATCGTCAAATCGGATGACAAGAAGCGGGCGCGGCTCAATTGCATGCGCCACTTTCTCACTTCACTGGCCTATCCCGGGAAAGACCTGAAAGTAGTCGGAAAGCCCGATCCACTGATTGTCGGTTCGTCTGCCCATGTGATCGGTTCAAGCAATCATATTCTCGGCAAGTCCCTGCATCCGGAATCGCGGCGTCAGAATTCCTGACCTGATCCCGCCTCTGCCGCGAAGATGGTCAAACTGGTCACGATTTTGCCATGCCTTGCGAATTTAAATGTCGCCTCTGCCGATTTCTACAAATGGTGAGGTGACGGCAGCGATTGGTGCCGTTTTGAATCGATCTATCTTGAGCCGGTTGGCAACCGACCCGAGTTTATTTGCAATTAAGAAGCTTCATGGGCGCATTTATACTGCCGAATAAGCGTCTGCCCGACGGCGGCAAAGATTGTTGGGCAAACAAACTGGTTATCGGTTTCGGCTGAGTCCACGACCTACGATGTGGGGTACTGGTAAAAATCCGCCGCAGTATTCGCTGTTAGGTTGATCGTATCAGCGGATGCGTTCGCCTATTATTGCCCCTGGATGCTTTCGATATAGGCGATCATATCCTGTAGCTGGGTGATATCAACCTTGAAGACCGGCATATCGGGATGGCCGGTTTCAATACCCTCGGCAAAAGCTTCTTCCAGGGCGTCGATCGGGTAGAACATGGAAAGATTGCGGAAGGGCGGGGCTTCCCGGTGAGCGCTTTCATCGTCAAGGCCGATGGCATGGCACGACGCGCAATTAGCCTCCACAAGCCGTCTGCCATGCGACACGGGTTGTACCCATGCAATCCAGGCAGCAATATCGTGAGCCTGCGTTTCGGTGATTTCGAAAGTCGGCATATCGCTGTGAGCTGGTGCCTCCTTGTCGAGCAGCATCTTCGCGACTGTATCGACTGGCCGGCGTTGCGATAATTTCCAGAACGGCGGCGCTTGCCGGTGCGGGCTATCACCCGTCAGCCCGACGGCATGGCAAAGGGCGCAATTGGCTTCGGCAAGCGCTGCCCCGTGGCGTATCTCCTCGGTCACGTTCATTCCGGATTTCAATGTCTCCATCGTTTGTGCCTCGACCGCGGAATTCACCGCGAGTCCGAGCGCGGCAATGAACGTGGCCAGACCAATTGTGCGAAGACGCATGATTCTCTCCCGATTTCATCGACCACTTCAAGTTAGCATCCATACTTCGGTCATGGGTTGATATCGATCAAGAGTGCCAAAGAGCTGCAGGTCATTGTTTGCGCCAGCTTCGGAGACAATATGAACCGGGCATGAACGGGCAATTTGAGGCGGGTTCAGGCGACGCCTTTTAGCTTTCCAGTCGTCAAG
>JAHEHW010000487.1 GCA_024639745.1 Salaquimonas sp.
CAAAGGCGAGGCGCCGCTTTCTTACTCAATTACCGGCAAGAAGGTTGCCCTGGTTCTGGGCGCGGAGGGCAAGGGATTGAGACAGAAAACGCGGGCCATCTGTGAGACGCTGGCGAGAGTCGACCTGCCGGGCGCCATCAAGTCGCTGAACGTCTCCAATGCGGCGGTTCTATCGCTTTACATCGTCCGGGAAGCGCTGGCGTCCTCAGAGTAAGGCAGGCTGTTACTGAAGGGCCTGATCCCTGACAACCGATATTGAAAACTCGCAGGGCAACGAAGCCGGCGGGCAAGGATTTGCAGAAAGCCGATCTGGTTCGGCTTTTAGATCTGGTTCGGCTTTTACTTGTCGGTAGGCTCGACAACTTCACCATTCTCGATATCGCCGATATCATTGAAGGTGATGATTTTCGGGCCGCCAAGATCGGTGGTGCAGTATTCTACATAGGCACAATTCATGCCGCCATCGCCTGCGATCTGTCGCATCCCACCCAACGGCGCATCCTGTATGACAATGCCGCCGACGAAATACTCCGCGCCACTGCGTGGACCGCGATGGTAGTAACCGTCATGGTCTGCGTGGCGGTGCCCATATCCGCGACTGGCAATATAGCCCTTGTTCGTTGGGTTCATGCGCCGCTTCTTGACGGTATAACCTTTGAAGCCAGACTGCGACCGTTTTCCGCCATAGCCGCGGTTGGTTGCAAGCTCGATGCGCACCGGATCCTCGCCCGCGATCATTTCCATTCCAGCCATCGTGAAGAACCCGTCGGATTCGACATATCGTCCATAGGATAAGCTCACGTTTGCGCTACCGCTCATATACACGATCCCATCGCGAACCTCGCGGACATGACCGGTCACTATCGTTTCCGAGTCAGCCGCAGCGGACCGCCCTACCCCGTCATGGATGATTCGCAGACCGTTTTCACCACGAGACGCCCTGATCGGATTGGGATAAGCCTTGCGGCGGTTATCGTAGACAAGGCTCGGACCGTTGCCCCGTCTGATCGCGGTCTCGGCCCGATCTGTCGTGCGCAAAGTCTGCTCGCGCGCTTGCGCATCCGGCTCACGTTCTTCCAGATACCTCAGATTGCCGTGGCTGTACGGTTCGTCCAAAACCGAACGGCCGATCGTATATGTCCCGCCACGCGATACCCATTCCTCATCGGATTTCAGCGATATCCGATGCAGGTCCGCGCCCCGATTGAATGTGTTAACGTCGACCACGGCAAGCCCGAAAGGCACGGCAGGTAGTGCGCTGGCAGCGATGCCGAGACAGCCCAAGACGGTAATTTGCGCGAATTTGCTGGTCGATGGATTTGCGGCGCGGGAAGGCTCGTTGCCTTTGCCTGTGTCTGCGCGAAGTTTGATATCCATCCGAGATCCTTCTCGTCCAGAGACTAATCCGATCGACTGCCCTCGATAAGCCGAAAGGATCCGGTTCAGATTTGGATCCGCATCTATCTCTTAGGCTAACCCTGAGAGTGGAAGCGACACAAGAAAATCCTGGCTGGTTAACAGTCTTTTAACCGTTAACGTTAACCCGTCCTGCTTCGAGACAGCCACCGTTTTCATTTTTCAGGAAGGTTTGTCGGTTTGCGCTCTGAAGCGAAACGACGCAATGCTAAACCGAGGATTCCTGAACGTTCTCAGGCGCTTTACGGAATATCCTTGGATATATCGCCGCCCCCTGCCCGCGGGCCCACGGTCAAAACTCAAAATGCGCCAGCGCAATCAACGGCAGGGGAAGACTGGACAAGGCAAAAATTTCTGCTATCCACCCCCGAAGGAGCCCTTGTAGCTCAGCTGGTAGAGCAGCTGATTTGTAATCAGCGGGTCGGCGGTTCGAGTCCGTCCGGGGGCACCATATTTTTCAATAACTTAGCACCATCTTTTCTTTACATACACAGCTTCGTTCAGCGCATAGGCTAACAGAGGGCTAACAAAATCATCCGGACTTGCTTCAGCTTTTCTACTAGGTCTCATGGATTTTGGTGGAGAACCGCTTGAAGACCCCAAGGGGTGTGTCGATTAAAAATTTCGGCCGGCAGACCTGACCGGCGTGCG
>JAHEHW010000099.1 GCA_024639745.1 Salaquimonas sp.
CGATCGACGAAACCACCATCGCCTGTCATGGAGCGATCAGTGCAGAACATGGAATTGGGCGGCTCAAGGTCGGTGATCTCGAACACTTTGCAAGCCCGGCGAAGCTGGCTGCGCTGCGCGCGATCAAACGGGCGCTGGATCCCCATGGGATTATGAATCCCGGCGCCCTGCTCCGAAACATCAGGCAAACGTAAAGTTTCATTCCAGGTTCATCCATTTGCGGAGCGCCTTGGCGTTTGCGAAGCGCCCTGAATGGATTTTGACATGTTCCGGTATTCAATTAACGTCTTGCCGAATGACAGCGGCGCACGAGTTTCTCAGAGAGATTGCGCGATGAAACTGGCGAGGGGGAAAATCGATGGATCTTGGAATCAATGGCAAGAAAGCACTGGTTCTCGGCGCCAGCCAGGGCCTTGGACAGGCAATTGCAGCCACACTTGCCCGGGAAGGCGCGAAAGTCATTGCCGCTGCCCGGAACAAGGATGCGATCGCGGACTGGGCGCAGAAAGGAGGGCTGGATATAACAGCCAAGCATGTCGATTTGTCCGACCCAGCATCCGTTGAGGGTTTGATTTCGATGATCCTCGAACAAGGCGGCGTCGATATACTGGTGAACAATGCCGGCGGCCCATTGCCGGGCGGCGCGACTACGCCTGACCGGGAATCGTGGAACAAGACCTTCAACACCATGGCGAGCAGTCTCTTCGAGATAACGACAAGACTGCTGCCTAACATGCAGGAAAAAAAGTGGGGGCGCATTCTTACGATCGGTTCCTCCGGCATCGTGCAGCCGATACCTAATCTCGCTCTCTCCAACACGGTTCGAGCGGCAATCACAGCCTGGTCTCGGACACTTGCCGACGAGGTGGCGGGTGACGGAATCACCGTCAACATGATCCTGCCCGGGCGCATTCACACGGGACGCGTCGACCAATTGGACGACGCGGCTGCCAAACGCCTCAATACCACCCGGGAGCAGGTTGTGAAGAACTCGCTCGCAAAGATCCCGGCTGGTCGCTATGGCGACCCCCAGGAATTCGCCGATGTCGCAGCCTTTCTTGTTTCGGACAGGGCCTCTTATGTCACAGGATCAATGATACGTGTCGACGGCGGTCTTATAAGGGGCTTGTGATCACCAAGGCCGCATATTCATTTGAAAGAAATACTTACAGCGAACATAAGGATTAATTCCTTTTCGTTAGCTGTGTTTGCACTTATAACGCTCCTCAATTCAGGCCCGTGGCGGAGGAGGAGTGCAATTTGCCAGCCGATGAGCCTATGCTTCGTGTGTCTGTCTGGCGCGGTAGCGGGACTAAAGGTGAGTTTGAAAACTTCGATGTTCCCGTCCGCGAAAATCAGACCATTCTCGATATTGTCAGCTGGATTCAGCAATACGCCGATCCAACCCTGAGCTACCGCTTCGCCTGCCGGGTCGGGATGTGCGGGAGCTGCGCGATGATGGTGAATGGCGAACCGCGGTGGACCTGCCGAACCCATGTCAACAAGGTGGCCTCCCACGACAACTCGCTGACGCTGGAGCCGTTGCGGAATCTGCCGGTGATCAAGGACCTCGCTGCCGATCTGGCACCGTTTTTCGAAAAATGGGTTGAAGCGGAAGCCTTCCATCACCCCGAAAGCACACGCGAAGACGAGATTGCGGCTGTCGATCCGGAAAGCGCCGAACGCGCCGGCATCGATGCGGCGATTGAATGCATCAATTGCGCGGTATGCTACGCGGCTTGCGATACGGTTGCCGGTAACGTGGATTATCTCGGGCCGGCGGCGCTGCAACGGGCATGGACACAATTCCAGGACGAACGTGCCGGTTCGAAGGATGCCATTCTGGATGCAGTTTCAGGTTCCGGCGGCTGTCACAATTGCCACTCCATGGGCAGTTGCGCGCATTACTGCCCGAACGAACTCAACCCACTCATTGCGATTGCCGATTTAAAGCGCATAACCGCGTGGCGGCGGCTGAAAGGCGGATCGAATGCTTGATGTCCGGCTTTATCTCGCCCAACGGATTTCCGCCCTGATCATGGTGCCACTCGTCCTCGGTCATCTGGCGGTGATGATCTATGCCATCCAGGGCGGCCTAAGCGCGGCTGAAATACTGGGGCGGACGAAAGGTTCGTTTTTCTGGTTCGCGTTTTACGGATTGTTTGTCCTTGCCGTATCGGTTCACGCCTCCATCGGTGTGAGGGCGATCGTCCATGAATGGACCGGTATAGGAAAACGGGCGCTCGATATTTTCACCTTGGGCGTTGGCTTCATACTTTCCGTCCTAGGAGCATGGTCGGTAATGGCCGTGACGCTGACATGAAAACACCAGCAAGAAAGCATCCCTTGTGGTTGGCCTTCATGCTGCATCGCGTCTCAGGTCTTGCGCTGGCGCTTTTCCTGCCGCTGCATTTCTGGGTGCTGTCTTATGCATTGACCGCCCCAGTCACATTGGACGGTTTCCTACGCTGGACAGAATATCCGCTGGTAAAATTCGCCGAATTCGGCCTCGTTTTTCTGCTCGCGGTCCACTTTTTTGGCGGACTTCGATTGCTCGCTCTTGAGTTTCTGCCGTGGAGCGACCGTCAGAAGACTCTTGCGGCGACGGCTGTTGGCGCTGCGTTTCTGGTGTCCGGCACTTTTCTGCTGAAGGCGATATGAATCATGCGGCCGGAACTTGAACGACACGATACCGACATCCTGATCCTCGGCACGGGCGGCGCCGGTCTTTTCGCGGCGCTCCATGCCCAGCATGCAGCGCCTGAAGGAACAAAAATAACCATTGCGGTTAAGGGATTGATCGGCAAATGCGGCTGCACACGGATGGTCCAGGGCGGTTACAACGTTGCCCTTGGGGGCGGCGATACCGTCGAACGCCATTTCATGGATACCATACAGGGCGGAAAGTGGTTGCCCAATCAGGACATGGCCTGGCGGCTTTGCGAACAGGCGGTCGTTCGGGTTCGCGAACTCGAGAACGAAATCGGCTGCTTCTTCGACCGCAATACAGACGGTACGCTGCACCAGAAAGCATTTGCCGGGCAAACCGCCGATCGTACCGTTCACAAAGGCGATCTGACTGGTATCGAAATCATAAACCGTCTGATGGAGCAGGTACTGACACGCCCGCTGGAAAAGCTGGAAGAACACCGGGCAATCGGCCTTGTGCCGACCAGGGATGGCGCCGCCCTTTCAGGCGTCTTGATGATCGAAATGCGGACCGGACGGTTTCGCTTTGTCCGGGCAAAGACAGTGCTTATGGCGACCGGTGGCGGTCCGACGATGTACAAGTACCACACCCCTTCCGGCGACAAGACGATGGACGGTCTTGCCATGGCTTTGCGCGCCGGTCTGCCATTGCGCGACATGGAGATGGTGCAGTTCCACCCGACCGGATTGCTTGCAGGTGATCATACCCGCATGACCGGGACGGTGCTCGAAGAAGGACTCCGCGGCGCGGGCGGACATCTTTTGAATGGGTCAGGCGAACGCTTCATGTTCGACTATGATACCAAGGGAGAACGGGCCACGCGCGATGTCGTCAGCCGCGCGATATTCGACGAAATGCGCAAGGATAATACGACGCCCAATGGCGGCGTCTACATTGCGATGTCGCATCTGGGGCCAGAGCTGGTGCGCAAAAAATTCAAGGGAATGGTCAAGCGTTGCTCGGATTGCGGCTTCGATCTCGCCGGGGGGCGGGTTGAGGTCGTACCAACAGCGCATTATTTCATGGGTGGCGTCGTTGTCGATGTCGACACGCGAACTGCGCTCGAGGGTCTGTACGTCGCCGGTGAAGATGCCGGTGGCGCTCATGGTTCAAACCGGCTCGGCGGCAATGGAGTTGCCAATTCAACGGTCTACGGAGGCATTGCCGGCGACACCATGGGCTCGGACATCGCAGGCATGGGAAGCCTGCGGGAGCCCGACGAAACCGTTCTGGAAGCCGAAATTGCCCGAGCCATTCACCCCTTCGGAAAAAAGCTAGACCTGGTTCAGCCGCTGCGGCAGAAATTGCAGGAAGTCATGTGGGAGGACGTCGGGGTCATGCGTAACGCAACCGGCATGACCCGTGGGCTCGACCGTATTTCGGAAATACGCGACGATTTGCGGGAGGTCGGGGTTGCCTCCGACACTCTTGCTTTCAACCTGACCTGGCATGACTGGCTGAATCTCGCCTCGCTTTGTGATATATCCGAGGTGATCGCGAGGGCCGGACTTCAGCGTGAGAATTCCCGCGGCGCCCATTATCGAGAGGATTATCCCGGAGAGGGTGATTTGGCCGCGTCCTATTTCACGGTCGCACGGCAATCCGGCGACCAACTGGAGGTAAGCCGTGAACGGGTCGATTTCTCAATCGTGCGTCCCGGCGAAACCATTCTACCCGAAGGAGAACCCGAAACACTGGTGGCAGCACAATGATACCGATCAACCTAATCCAGCAAACAGCCGAGACGCTCATGGACAAGGCGGCCATCGAGATACCGGAAGACTATCTCGAAGGACTGAAAGCCGCTGCAGATACCGAGGAAGGCGATTTATCTTCCTTCGTGCTCGAGGCGATGCTGGAAAACTACCAGGCCGCAAAAGAAGACCGTCGCGCCATGTGCGGGGATACCGGCGTGCCTCGCTGGTTCGTCAAGATGGGCAACGAGGCGCAAGTCGAAGGTGGAATGTTCGCGCTCGAGACAGCGCTGCGCCGAGCCACCGCCAACGCCACCAATGGCGTGCCGCTGCGACCCAATCGCGTGCATCCGCTTTGGCGTACCGATCACAACAATAATGTTGGCATCGGGGCACCGGAAATCGAATACGGCTTCGAACCTGAGGGCGACTGGATCGACCTGATCACCGTTCACAAGGGCGGCTTGTTCGGAACCGATTACCGGATGCTGTTTCCCTCTGACGGGATCGAGGGCATCAAGCGGTTCTATCTCGATACGCTGGTCGCTTTCGGCAGGCGCGGACTTGCCTGCCAGCCAGCAATCATTGGCATCGGGTTGGGCGGGTCCAAAGACACTTGCATGGTACTCGGCAAAAGAGCGGCCGTTCTGCGGACCGTGGGTAGCCACAATAGCGACCCCCGCATCGCCGAAATGGAGGACAAGTTCAAGGAACTCGGGAATTCGATCGGCATGGGCGCCATGGGTTTTGTTGGCAAGAACATGGTAATCGATTGCAATATCGAGGTCGGATATTGCCATACCGGCGGCATGCAGATGAGCGTTCACGCCTTCTGCCTGTCTTCCCGCCGGGCGGTTGCGAGACTATGGCCGGACGGCAGGGTCGAATATCGTACCGATCCGGACTGGTTCACCCCTTATCAGCGCCGTGAGACGGTGGAATGGAGCCCACTGAGCGAGGCCGCGGAGTGAAACCGGAAGGTCCACTCAGCGGAATTCGCATACTGGATCTGACCCATGTTCTGGCCGGTCCTTATGCCACCGGTCAGCTTGCGCTCATGGGAGCCGACTGCATTCGGGTCGAGCGCCCCGGAAGCGACGATTTCGTCCGCAGCCATGGCGGTACATCCGAGATGCGCGAAGCGGGTCTCGGAGCATCGTTTCTAAGCCAGAACAGCGGCAAGCGCTCGATCCTTCTGGATCTCAAAGCGCCGCAAGATCGCGCACGCTTGCTGGATATCGCCGAAACCGCCGACGTGATGGTCGAAAATTTCCGGCCAGGTGTTGTCGAACGCCTGGGTGTTGGCTTCGAAACGGTTCGCAAGCGGCGGCCGGATATGATCTTTGCCAGCCTGAGCGGCTACGGTCCCGATGGGCCGCTCTCCGACCGCCCCGCTTATGACCACATTCTTCAAGGAATATCCGGGCTGATGGCAATGACCGGCGAGCCTGGCAGCGGGCCCATGCGCGTCGGCATTCCCATTGTCGATTACGTTGCAGGCCAGGCATTGGTGGCGGCGGTGCTGGCGGCATTGCTGCAACGGGCGCGAAAACCGGGCGAGCCGCAGCGCTTGTCCGTTTCCATGCTGGACGCCATAACGACACTGATGGCGCCCTATGCCATCAACCACGAAACGACCGGGAAACTGCGTGGATTGGAGGGTAACCAGGCATTCGCCGACACACCCTATTCGGGACGTTTCGATACAGCCGACAGCGCATTGGTGATAACGGCAAACACGCCCGCACAAGCTTCGCGGCTCTGCCAGGCGCTGGGCCGCTCCGATCTCCTGGAGGAAACCGACAAGGTCAGGATCGCAGAAGCGCTCAACGCCATTTTCCTGACCCGATCCGCACAAAGCTGGGAAGATGCGCTTTCAACCGCCAATATTCCCTGCGCCAGAGTGCGTACCCTGGCCGAGGCGCTGAAGCATCCGCAAATGCAGAGCAGCACAAGCTGGATGCCGCTCGAAGTGCCACAACTTGGTATGACTGTACGCGCGCCGGCCTTGCCCTTCAGCGCTCCGTGGAGCCCGGAGACGCTGCGGCCGGTCCCGCTGCCGGGAGAGCATACCGATACTATCCTTGCTGATTTGAACAACGAGGCAGTCAAATGAAACCACGCGAAATCCGCCTGTCGACGACCCCTACCGAAGAGGAACTCGCTGCATTAAAGCTGGGCGACATCGTCTATTTGGACGGCCTTCTCTATACCGCGCGGGAAGGGGTCTATAAGCGCGCGCTCG
>JAHEHW010000488.1 GCA_024639745.1 Salaquimonas sp.
CAAGGCTGATCGGCTCCTTGGCGATTTTCATCACCTTGCGCACTTTCTCAAGCGGCATCTGCAGTTTTTCTGCCAACTCTTCCGGTGTGGGTTCACGGCCAATTTCGTGCAGCATCTGACGCCCCGTGCGCACAAGCTTGTTGATTGTCTCAATCATGTGCACCGGAATACGGATTGTCCGCGCCTGATCGGCAATAGACCGTGTGATGGCCTGCCGGATCCACCATGTCGCATAAGTGGAGAATTTATATCCGCGACGGTACTCGAATTTATCTACCGCCTTCATGAGGCCGATGTTACCTTCCTGAATAAGATCAAGGAATTGCAAGCCGCGGTTCGTGTATTTTTTAGCAATTGAAATCACCAGTCGAAGGTTTGCTTCGACCATCTCTTTCTTGGCCTGACGTGCTTCCTTCTCGCCTTTTTGGACCTGCTGTACGATCCGGCGGAATTCCGAAATATCAAGGCCCACATATTGGCCAACCTGCGCCATGTCAGAGCGTAGTTCTTCAACTTTTTCGGTTGAGCGTTCGATGAACATCTGCCAACCGCGCCCCGGCTTTTCGGCCATCCGCTCCAACCAGTTCGGGTCCAGTTCGTAGCCGCGATATTCGTCAACAAATTCGCGGCGGTTGATGCGCGCCTGATCGGCGAGTTTCACCATTGCAGAGTCGATCTGCATAATGCGGCGGTTGATGCCGTAAAGCTGGTCAATCAACGCTTCAATACGGTTGTTGTGCAGGTGCAGTTCGTTCACCAATAGAACGATTTCGGCACGCAGCTTTTGATACAATGCTTCATCGTCGGTGCCAAAGCTGCCGTCTTCATTCAGGGTGGCCGAAATACGGCTGTCCTGCATTTCGCTCAGTTTCGCGTAGTCGTCCGCGATGATATCAAGCGCTTCCAGAACCTGAGGTTTCAGCGCGGCTTCCATTGCTGCGAGGCTCATGTTGGCCTGTTCGTCTTCGTCATCGTCGTCGTCACTGGCAATCGGGTTGCCGTCCGCGTCCAACTCGGGCGTATCGTCTTCTTTCTTGGCAGTGGCCCCTTCCGCCGTAACAACCGGCTCGTCCACGGCGCCATCTTCGTCAAGCTGGTTGCCAAATGTCGCTTCTAGGTCAATCACGTCCCGCAGCAAAATGTCTTCGGACAAAAGTTCGTCGCGCCAGATCGTAATCGCCTGAAACGTCAGCGGGCTCTCGCAAAGCCCTGAAATCATCGTGTTGCGCCCCGCCTCGATCCGCTTGGCGATAGCGATTTCGCCCTCGCGGCTCAGCAGTTCGACAGAACCCATTTCGCGCAGATACATCCGGACAGGATCATCTGTCCGGTCCAGTTTCTCGGCTGTCCCCGAACCTAGCGCAACTTCACGTGTGCCTTCTGTGGTGGCAAGCTCGGTCGAGCCTTTTGCCTCTTCCTCTTCGGCATCTTCGTCTTCGATGATGTTGATACCCATTTCGGACAGCATGGACATCACATCTTCGATCTGCTCGGAGCTTACCTGATCGGGTGGCAGAACCGTGTTGAGCTGATCGTACGTGATGTAGCCTTTTTCACGCGCTTCCGCGATCATCTTCTTGACCGCGGCCTGGCTCATGTCCAGCGAATGGCCGGCATCCTGATCTTCGGGCTTTGCGTCTTCGTTGGTATCTTTCGCGGCCATGCGCTGCTCCTTACCGGTCTAAACGATTCGCTTGCCCGAATCGCTAGAGAATCATCTCGTGTTTTGGGTGATTCGGCCACCCGTTAAGCATCTTTTTCTCAACGTTTACCGTTCAAAAATGGTTAACCTTGCGGTTTTTGCGATTTAATAGACGCCAAAAGGGCATCAAGTGCATTTCTTTCATCACGGCTGATTCGGGCGCCGTTCTCTCCAATTTCATATTCGGCACGGTCCTCTTGACCGCTCCGCAGTGCGTTATGTGCGGCTTTGGATGCTTCTGACAACCGCCACGTTATCCCCTCATCCGCAAGGCCATCCATGTCTTCGCTCGCCTCCGCAATCTCCGCATCGAGCCCCCGCGCCGCATGCAGCTTTGCCAACTCTTCCGCGACAGT
>JAHEHW010000100.1:0-3206 GCA_024639745.1 Salaquimonas sp.
CCTCACCATAAGCTTTTCCGGTGTGGAGCGGTTCGAGATCGAGGCTGAGCTTTTGCGAGTGCGCTCACCCTCTGCCGAGGTTCAGGGACATGCTCCCGATCAGCGGGTTCTCGTGCATGGCAAGCGTGAGGTCGGGATCATGAAAATCCATCCGATCGGCAATTACGCCATCCGGATCGAATTCGACGATTTGCACAATACGGGCATTTTCTCCTGGGATTTTCTTTATGAGATCGGTGCGCACAAGGCAGATGAATGGGAAGCCTATGAAGCGGAACTAGCCGATGCGGGCAAGTCCCGTGATCCGGTAATCCCGAAGAGTTCATGACTTTGAAAGAGCCATCCCGCGCAAAGGCGCTGATGTTTCAGGGGACCGGTTCAGACGTCGGCAAGACGGTGCTTGTTGCCGGGCTTTGCCGGACTCTCGCGCGGCGAGGGCTGCGCGTAATGCCGTTCAAACCGCAGAATATGTCCAACAATGCTGCAGTCGCTGATCCGGAGCCGGATGGGACCGGGGGTGGCGAGATCGGTCGTGCGCAATGGCTCCAGGCCCTTGCGGCAGGCGTGCCGGCCTCAGTGCATATGAACCCCGTCCTGTTAAAGCCGCAATCCCAGACCGGTAGCCAGGTTGTGGTTCATGGCAAGGCTACCGGCAGCGCCAAGGCGCGTGAATATTTTTCGATGAAACCTAAACTTCTCGGTGCAGTGTTGGAAAGTTTCGATCATCTTTCTGCAAAAGCCGACATCATCTTGGTCGAAGGGGCAGGGTCGCCCGCAGAGATCAATTTGAGGGCTGGCGACATAGCCAATATGGGCTTTGCCGCCCGAGCGGATGTGCCGGTCGTGCTGATCGGGGATATTCATCGCGGCGGCGTGATCGCATCGATTGTCGGCACTCATACAATTCTGCCTGATGAAGACCGGGCGATGATTGCAGGTTATCTGATCAACAAATTCAGAGGTGATGTTTCACTGTTCGACGACGGGCTTTCGGCGATCACGAAATTCACCGGTTGGAGAAACTATGGCGTTCTCCCTTGGCTCGATGCGGTCGATAGGTTGCCGGCGGAAGATTCCGTGGCATTGGAAAGGATGTCCACAGAAAATGGGGATGGTCTCAAGATCGCGGTTCCGGTGATGAGCAAGATCGCCAATTTCGATGATCTCGACCCGCTTCGCCAGGAAGCGGGCGTCTCCGTCGTCTTCGTGAAAGCTGGCGAATCGTTGCCGCGAGATGCGGCGCTGGTGATTCTGCCCGGTTCGAAATCGACAATTGCCGATCTGATCGAATTCCGGGAAAACGGGTGGGAAACCGATCTGGCCGGTCATCTCGACAGGGGCGGAGAAGTCATTGGTATTTGTGGTGGTTATCAGATGCTTGGCAGGAAGATCGAAGATCTGGATGGGGTCGAGGGAGATGTTCGCTCTGTTGAAGGGCTCGGGCTTCTCGATATCGAGACCGTGCTCAAGGGCGAGAAAATCACCCGCAATACAAAACCGGTTTCCACTGAGTACAGTACGCCGCTGGAGGGCTATGAAATCCATATGGGTCGTACGTACGGACCGGATTGCCGGCGACCGATGATCGTATCTGAACTTGGTCAGGACGGTGCGATAAGCCAATCGGGAAAGGTACGCGGGTGTTATCTGCACGGATTGTTCAATGCCGATGCTTATCGGCAGGCGCTATTCGGGCGCTTCGGCCATTCGGGCGAAAGCAGGGCGTATCGCGCTTCCGTCGAGGCTGCGCTTGATGAACTGGCGCATAGGATTGAGGAACATCTCGATGTCGAAGGGCTGCTTGTACTCGCCCGGACTGTGCGCAATTGACAGTTCCAGTGTCGCATTTTGATTGACGCCTTTCGTGCCCGCGGAGTACAAAGACTTACCCAAACGGTTCCCCGAAGGCCTAAGGCCTAGGGATCAAAAGGGAACAGGATGAGGCGGACCCAAGCCGGGCGCCTTTAACCTGGCCGACCCCGCGACTGTATTGCGGCGAGGTGATCTCCGGTCTGACGATTTTCCGTCAGGTTAGTCCACTGGTTCTTTTAGAATCGGGAAGGCAGGCAGATTCCCGTTCGAGCCGTGAGCCAGGAGACCTGCCATTTGGTGCGGTGAAAGCTGCGTTGATCCAATGAGCAACACGGAGGTTGTCATGCTCGCCACCAATACCCATTCTACGCCGTTGGCCCTCGGCCAATCCGCGCGCATTTCCACGGCTATCTTTGCAGGGGCCCTCGGGTTTTTCTTTCTTTATGTCGCGGCATTCGCCAACGCGGATGTGTTGCACAACGCTGCTCATGATACCCGTCATGCGATCGTAGCGCCCTGCCACTAAGGCAAGTGTCATGCTGATCAGGGTTCTCATCGCTGCGATCCTCGCAGGGATCCTTGCCGGTTGTTTTTACACGGCCGTGCAAGCCTATCGCGTCATTCCGCTTATCCTCGAAGCTGAGCGTTACGAGGCGGATATGCCGTTTGTCGGGCACGATCACGGAACAGAAGAAGCCGACGGCGCCGAGACGGATTGGGCGCCTGAGGACGGCTGGGAACGGCTGTTTTTTACGCTGATTTCGAATATCGGGATCGGAGTTGCCTTTTCACTCCTGGTGACGGCGGCAATTCTAGTGAGCAATCAGAGGATCAGCCTACAATCGGGTCTGGTTTGGGGCCTGTGCGGCTTCGTGGTATTCGTGCTGGCGCCCAATTTCGGACTGCCGCCCGAACTGCCGGGCATGCAGGCTGCAGACTTTGCCGGACGGCAAGTCTGGTGGTTCGCGACGGTCGGACTGACGGCGGCCGGTCTGGCCCTTTTCGCTTTCAAGGGCGGAATCCTTTACGGGCTTGCTGGCGTCGTTTTGATCCTCGCGCCGCATGTCTACGGTGCTCCGCAACCGGTCAGCCACGAATCCGCGGTGCCGGCAAATCTTGCAGCCGAATTCGTTATGGCGACGGTTGTTTCTTCTGCGCTTTTCTGGCTTTTTCTGGGCTCGGTATTGGGTCTGATGCTTGGCAAGGCTTTTGACAGAGAGGAGCAGCTGCAATCGTGAGTGATCTTAAACTAGGTGACGGAATAACCTTCGTCCTCGGAGGAGCGCGGTCCGGGAAGAGCCGCTTTGCCGAGAATCTCATTCTTTCCTCGGGTCTTACTCCGCTTTATCTCGCGACGGGCCGGGCGATGGATGACGAGATGAATGATCGTATTC
>JAHEHW010000100.1:3216-6635 GCA_024639745.1 Salaquimonas sp.
TGCTCATCAGGAGCGTCGCGGCAAAGATTGGGAAACGATGGAAGAGCCGCTTGCGCTCGCCGATGCCCTTGCCCAAAGCGCTTACCAGGGCCGGGCCGTCCTGGTCGATTCGCTCGCAATGTGGGTTACCAATCTGATGATGGCGGAGGCCAACGTCATGCGCGAATGCGATTCGCTGATCGCGAGCCTGAGCGCCGCGCAGGCGCCGGTTGTACTGGTGAGCGATGAAGTCGGGCTCGGTATCGTGCCGGATAATCCGATGGCGCGTGCTTTTCGCGATCATGCCGGAGACGTGAACCAGAAGATCGCGCGGATAGCCGATGAAGCATGGTTCGTCGCGGCTGGCCTTCCGTTTGCCATGAAAACGTCCGACTGACCGCCAATTCTCTACGGGAAATACCGCCATGAATGTAATCGAGAATGTCAATCGAACCAGCGGTTCGCTTCAATTCGGAACCAAAATACCCGCTACGGTCATCACCGGATTTCTCGGCGCTGGTAAAACCACGCTTATCCGTCACCTCCTGCAGACGGCGAATGGCAGGCGCATTGCGCTGATCATCAATGAATTCGGTGATCTGGGAGTCGATGGTGATGTTCTGAAAGGCTGCGGGGATGAGACCTGCAGCGAGGATGATATCGTCGAACTGAATAACGGCTGCATTTGCTGCACGGTGGCAGATGATTTCGTGCCCACGATGAAAGCTCTGCTGGAGCGGGATAACCGTCCGGACCATATTATCATCGAAACTTCCGGGCTCGCCCTGCCGCAGCCGTTGGTCAGCGCCTTCAACTGGCCTGCTATCAGGGAGCAGGTGACGGTCGACGGGGTCGTGACAGTGGTCGACAGCCGGGCGGTTGCCGATGGCCGTTTCGCTTCGGATACTGACCGGGTAAATGCGCAGCGGGCAGCCGATGAAGCGCTCGATCACGAGAGTCCGCTTGAGGAACTGTTCGAAGATCAGATCACTTGTGCCGACATGATTATCCTGAACAAGGCCGATCTTGTCGAGGAAGCTGAGCTTGAGAAACTGGAGACTTCCATTTCGAACGAGATCAAGCGGGCAGTGAAACTCATCCGTGCCTCGAACGGCTTGGTGCCCGCGGATGTCCTCCTTGGCTTGTCCTCTGCCACCGAGCTCGAAGTGCATAATCGCAAATCGCATCATGAAATGGAGCATGATACTTTTCACGCCGAGCATGGCGAAGAGGCGGAGCACGAGCATGATCACGACGAATTCGAAAGTTTCGTCGTTCTGCGAGGCGCGATTGGTAACCCGAAAACCTTTGTAGCCGGTTTGCGCAATATCATTGAAGATCATGACGTTTTGCGACTGAAGGGGTTTCTGGAGGTGGAAGGCAAGCCCATGCGGCTCGTGGTCCAGGCGGTCGGCGGCCGAGTCGATCATTATTTCGATCGTGATTGGCGCGAAGGCGAGAAACGCGAATCGCGGCTGGTTGTGATTGGCCTGGAGGGACTGGATCAGGCAGCGATTGCCAAGGCCATCCAGGAGCTTGGCGGCTGATCCGCCATGCATCTGCTGCTCGCGCAAAAAGGTTCGATCAACGAAGGCGACGAGGCCGTCGATCTTGGCCAGACGCGAGGCGAGATCGTCTTTTTATCGGCGGCCGATACCGAATTGTCGAGTCTGGCAGAAGCGGTAGGGCAGCTCAAAACTAAAGCGCCGGATCTGCGTCTTGCGAATATCATGCAGCTTTCGCATCCGATGTCCGTCGATGTCTATGCAGCGAATATCATTGCGAAAGCAAAGCTGGTCGTGGTGCGGCTGCTCGGTGGCCGACGCTATTGGGAATATGGCGTCGAGACCCTGGCGGCGACGGCAGAAGCAAACGGGATCCCGCTCGCTTTCTTGCCGGGGGATGACAAACCGGATCCGGATCTTTCTGGCGCTTCGACACTTGCAGGCGAACATCTAGAAACGCTTTGGTCCTATCTACTTGAAGGCGGCCCGCAGAACTCCGAAAATTTCTTGAGATATTGTGGCTGGTTGATCGACAGAAGCGATGAGCCGCCGGCGCCTGTCCCTCTGCTCAAAGCCGGATTGTGGTGGCCGGGCGAGGGCATCACGGGGCTCGATCGTATTCGGACACATTGGAAGACGGATCAACCGGTTGCAGCGATCACTTTTTACCGCGCACTCGTTCAATCCGGCGGTCTCGAACCGATCGAGGCGATGGCGGAGGCGCTTGCCGAGCGCGGGTTGAACGCGCTGCCTCTTTTCGTTTCGTCACTGAAAGATCCGGTCACGATCGAGACACTGCGCGGCGTGTTCGCCGATGCTCCGCCGGATGTCATTCTCAATGCGACCGGCTTCGCGGTTTCCTCTCCCGCCGGGCCGACCAAGGGTACGGTTCTGGATGAGATTGGCGCCTTGGTTCTTCAAACGGTTCTTTCCGGCAGCAGTCATGAAGCCTGGCAGGCGTCGCCTCAGGGATTTACTGCGCGCGATCTTGCCATGAACGTCGCCTTGCCGGAAGTGGATGGCCGGGTCTTCACCCGGGCGTTCGCCTTCAAGGACGCAAGTGCCTATGATGGCCGTGTTGAGACGAATATCGTTCAGCACAAGTCCGCCCCCGATCGCGTCGCTTTTATCGCCGATCTTGCTCGCAACTGGGCCATGCTTCGCAAGACGCCCGCTTCACAGTGCAAAGTAGCCCTTGTTGTTGCCAATTATCCGAATCGTGACGGTCGCATTGGCAATGGGGTCGGACTTGATATGCCAGCCGGTACGGTGCGCGTTTTATCGGCGCTTGGTGCCGCGGGCTACCGCCTTGCG
This sequence comes from Salaquimonas sp., assembly GCA_024639745.1. Taxonomy (GTDB): domain Bacteria; phylum Pseudomonadota; class Alphaproteobacteria; order Rhizobiales; family Rhizobiaceae; genus Salaquimonas. The sequence goes on from JAHEHW010000100.1 coordinate 6,015, forward strand.
GAGTTTCCAGCGAACGGGGACGATCTGGTTCGACATCTGCAGGAAGGCCCTACGAATTCCGGAAACGATGGCCGGGTGATCCGCGTGCGCTATCGGCTTGACGATTACAAAGCCGCCTTTGCCGGATTGCCTGAGAAGATCCGGACCGAAATCGAGGCAAAATGGGGGGCTCCTGAGGAAGATCCCTATCACCTCGATGGTGATTTTGCCTTGCCGCTCTCTGCCTTCGGCAATATTATCATCGGTATACAACCGGCGCGCGGCTATAATATCGATCCGGTCGAAACCTATCATTCGCCGGATCTGGTCCCGCCGCATGGCTATCTCGCTTTTTACCTCTATCTGCGCGAGGAATTCGGCGTGCAAGCCATCATCCATATGGGCAAGCATGGCAATCTGGAATGGTTGCCCGGCAAGGCTCTGGCACTCACCGAAGCTTGTTATCCGGAAGCCGTGTTCGGGCCTGTTCCGCATCTTTATCCGTTTATCGTGAATGACCCAGGAGAGGGCAGTCAGGCCAAACGGCGAACTTCGGCGGTCATCATCGATCACCTTACCCCTCCGCTGACCCGGGCCGAAAGCTATGGCCCCCTGCGCGATCTCGAAGCGATGGTCGACGAG
>JAHEHW010000101.1 GCA_024639745.1 Salaquimonas sp.
CCAGTGCGCCCCGTGGAAAGCCGGGGACTCGAACCCGTGGTCTTTCAGGGCTTCAGCTTCGATTATTTGCGACTGAAAACCAAAGGTTTCTTTCAGGAACGCTTGTTCTGATCGCAATTCTTCCATCTTGTCCGGGCGATGGGCGAGTTCGACTTCACCATTCGAATGGACATCGGCGTCAATGCCATAGGCAGCCAGATTTGCGGTCACGGTTTCTATCGCAGCGCGTTGCATCGAGAAAAACCGGCGCGTTTCTTCAAGGCCGAACCGTTCGATCTGGCTCTCATGGGAGAGTTTCGATCCGCCCCAGCAGCAAAAGCCGCCATTTCGTCCCGATGCGCCCCAGCCAACGCACTCAGCCTCCAACACAATGGGTTCCAAAGCATGGGTTTCAGTCAGTTCCAGCGCGGCGTTGAGGCCGGCAAACCCTGCGCCGATGATGGCGCATTCGACAGTGCGGTCGCCTTCGATCGGCCCGTCACTTTGCGCGTCGGCGAGAGTTGCCTGCCAGTAGCTCAGGCACTCGGCGCGATAAGTTTCCGGCTCGTAAAGGCGTTTCATGCGCGGGGATCTGTCCAGAAATCTTTGGGTTTGGTTGTGAGCATATGCCCGCGTCACGGCGAGATTTGCAATATCAGCGCGACAAAAAAGGCCCGGGCAAAACCCGGGCCTTTCTCTGCTAGCTTCCAGCGGACATTGGGAGGACTGTCCGCTGAAGGGAAGCGTTATGACGAGTAATATAGGTCGAATTCGACCGGATGCGGCATGTGCTCGTACATGATGTTTTCTTCTTCCTTCAGCTCGATATAGGCATCGATTTGATCCTTGTCGAAGACGCCGCCTTCGAGCAGGAATTTGTGATCCTTCTTGAGGGCTTCGAGCGCTTCGCGAAGCGAACCGCAAACGGTCGGGATCTTCTTGAGTTCCTTCGGCGGAAGATCGTAAAGGTCCTTGTCCATAGGCTGACCCGGGTGGATCTTGTTCTTGATACCGTCGAGGCCCGCCATCATCATCGCTGCGAATGAGAGATAGGGGTTCGCAAGCGGATCCGGGAAGCGGATCTCTACGCGCTTCGCCTTCGGAGAAGAGCCGAACGGAATTCGGCAGGAAGCCGAACGGTTACGTGCGGAGTAGGCCAGGAGGACCGGAGCCTCATAACCGGGAACCAGACGCTTGTAAGAGTTGGTTCCCGGGTTGGTGAAGGCGTTCAGGGCCTTAGCGTGCTTTATGATGCCGCCGATATAATAAAGGCAGCTTTCCGAAAGGCCCGCATATTCATTACCCGCAAAAGTCGGTTTGCCGTCTTTCCAGATGGACTGATGAACGTGCATGCCGGTGCCGTTGTCACCGAAAACCGGCTTCGGCATGAAGGTGGCCGTTTTGCCATAGGCATGGGCAACGTTGTGTACCGAGTACTTGTAGAGCTGCACTTCGTCAGCCTTGCGGGTCATGGTGTTGAACAGCATCGAGAGTTCGTGCTGTGCCGCGGCGACCTCGTGGTGGTGCTTTTCGACGCTGACGCCCATTTCACCAAGGACTGTCAGCATTTCAGAACGAATGTCTTGGGCGCTGTCTGTCGGGTTAACTGGGAAGTAGCCGCCTTTGGTGCGCGGGCGGTGACCCATGTTGCCAGCTTCATACTCCGTGTCCATGTTGGACGGAAGTTCGGTTGAATCCAGCTTGAAGCCGGTGTTGTAGGGATCGGTCGAGAAACGGACGTCGTCGAACAGGAAGAATTCCGGTTCCGGGCCGAAATATGCTGTGTCGCCAATGCCGGTCGACTTGAGATACGCTTCCGCTTTTTTAGCGGTGCCGCGTGGATCGCGGTTGTATGGCTCGCCGGATACCGGGTCGAGAATGTCGCAAAATACGGCTAGCGTCGACTGCGCGTAGAAGGGATCCAGATAGGTGGTTTCCGCATCGGGCATCAACACCATGTCTGACTCGTTTATCGCCTTCCAACCTGCGATCGATGAGCCGTCAAACATGGCGCCATCCGCAAACAGGTCTTCGTCGACGACGGAGCAGTCTAGCGTCACGTGCTGCATCTTTCCGCGCGGGTCGGTGAAACGAAGATCAAGATACTTGATGTCCTCGTCTTTGATGCGTTTCATAATATCAGCTGGGCTTGTCATGATTTCCCTCTCTCTAAGCTAGCTATTTGGGGTTGCTGATGGTTTTGAGCTTGGCCGCATAGATGCAGCCGAAGGATGGCGAGACACACACCAAGGTTTATCTCTAAACTGCGCTTTCTCCGGTTTCGCCGGTCCTTATACGGATGACCTGTTCTACTTGTGATACGAAGATTTTTCCATCACCGATTCGACCGGTTTGCGCGGCTTCGCGAATGGCCTCAACCGCCGCGTCAACCTGATCGTCGCCAACCACGACCTCCAGTTTGACCTTCGGCAGGAAATCCACCACATATTCGGCGCCGCGGTACAGCTCGGTATGCCCTTTCTGGCGACCGAAACCCTTGGCTTCAGTGACCGTGATTCCTTGGAGACCCGCCTCCTGAAGAGCCTCCTTGACCTCGTCAAGCTTGAATGGCTTGATAATTGCCTCAATCTTTTTCATGCGGTTGAAGACTCCCTTGACCGGCAGTTTTTGCCTTTTCCTTCGTCTAAAACTCCGGGCGCTTTAACGTACTCTCTGCGTCCGCGCCAACAGGCAAAGCATGTTCCGTGCCAGTTCTTCGGGGCGTCGAGAACTTTCCTGCCGATCCGCAATTTTGTGCGCTCTCCATCGAGTTTTTCCGTCACTAATCGCTTCAATTACAGCTATTTGGCGGGGGCGACGCTAGGCAGGCGTATTCGAGTTGCCTAAAAAGGAGGCAGCTTGATTAAGCATTAACCTTCGCATTTGTCTTGGGGTGGGCGGTTTGTACAGACGACAATTCTCTGAAGTTTTCGCCGATTTGTCATGTCTGAAAGAGAGCTTCCGGATCAGAAGCGATCCTTGCCTATCATAGGATTGACGTTCTGAACTCGGCTCCTGGATAAGGTTAACAAATGGTATTTGATGAAAATGCAAGGCGGTGATGATAACAGCGCGACGGGGAAGAACGGCATTCTGACTGAAAGGTCTACAAATGCGGCTTGTTCTTATACTTTCCCACGTCTCACTTGGCGCGCTTTCCTTTGAGATTTTACCAGATATAGTCATCACGCCGAGCGTCAGCGGCGGGTTGGTCGTCGCGACTTCAAGTTTGCTGGCACTCGCCTGTGCGACTTTACTGGCTCCAAATCACTAATGATTCCTAAGAATTTATTCTTGATAAATGAAAGGGTTCTCGCGGCTTGCGGATATTGAGCCGTAAGATGTGCGTAATGCGTGGTCCGGCAAGGATGAGGCGCTTGGATGCTCTGCTGCTATTGATCGAGCGATGCGCCTGAGAACAAATCGGCCGGCCCCTGGAACTGCTCCCCCTCGCGAACAGATTCTTTCAATCCGGAAATTGTTCGAAAGCCAGTTGAGCGCTCAATATTCCCTTAAAAGCGCTGCTATGCGCCCCTGAACCCGCACCCTGTGCGGTTCCAAGACCCTTGTTTCATAGGCTGGGTTGGCTGCTTCGAGCGCAATCTTCCCTTCAAGACGCTTGAGGCGTTTCAAAGTAGCTTCTTCATCATCGATCAGCGCCACCACGATATCGCCATCCTGCGCGGTCTGGGATTCGCGAATAATGACCGTGTCACCGTCGAGAATTCCCGCCTCGATCATGGAATCGCCTTGAACCTCGAGTGCATAATGTTTTCCACTGCCGAGCATCGAAAGCGGAATGGAAATATGATGGCTTACATGTTCGATGGCCGCGATCGGCACACCGGCAGCGATGCGACCCATCACCGGAACAGTCTCGCCATCGTTTCCATGGTCGTTACGCGTGTTCGTTGCTCCGGAAGACGCCTCTGACCGACCCGTTCCATACCGGCCGGCAATCCCGCCGCGAAACTGGGTCACATTGTCGGAATTTCCGCCTCCGCCATCGTTCGAAGAGCCCGATCCGGAGAGCCCACCTTCGATAACATCGGGTTTGAAGCCGCTGCTTCGCTTCGCGCCTACCGAAGGACTTTCCTCAAAGGTTTCAGGAAGCTTGATGATTTCAAGTGCGCGTGCGCGGTTGGGTAGCCGGCGAATGAACCCACGTTCCTCGAGCGCCGTGATCAATCGGTGGATACCCGATTTCGACTTCAACGAGAGCGCTTCTTTCATTTCCTCAAAGGAGGGCGGTATACCATCCGTTTTAAGACGTTGGTTGATCAGCATCAGCAGATCGTGCTGTTTCCTGGTCAGCATGGAACCCTCATTTCGCAATGACGGACGCTCGCGTAAGCCATCCGTCAATCCAGTGCCGGCACAATTGTCCGGCCTACCGTCAACTGATTCGCGTTCATCCTTGCGCACCGAATGCGAATCTATAATTGTTCTATACATGTTCTTGTAAAGTTCCACAAGTCCGGCAGGTCCCATTCTGAAACGAAATGAATTCGGATCCGGTGGAATTTCCGTTTTTGTCTGGTGGCTACAGGGTTAAGTTTTGTTTAACCATGTTGCAGATCAGAAACAGAACGGCAAAGAAATAAGGGTTTGAAAACAATTGTGTATGGGGCGCTTTACACAAGAGAACAAAACAGGTACATAGGCTACGTATCAGCGTTTGTCGGGCGATCCCCGTGCGGGTTTCTAACGGCGAAACATGTGGGATCCACCCGATTTGCGGGGTAGGCCAAAGAAGGAAGGGATGGTAACGCAGATGGGACAGAATTCATTGCGGCTTGTAGAGGATAAATCGGTGGACAAAGGCAAGGCATTAGATGCTGCGCTCAGCCAGATCGAACGCGCTTTTGGCAAGGGTTCGATCATGAAGCTTGGCAAGAACGAGAAAGTCGTCGAGATCGAAACCGTCTCTACCGGAAGCCTCGGGCTGGATATCGCGCTTGGCGTCGGCGGGCTACCGAAAGGGCGGGTGATCGAGATTTACGGGCCCGAATCTTCGGGCAAGACGACGATGACGCTTCATACGGTTGCGGAGGCTCAGAAGAAGGGCGGGATTTGCGCTTTCATTGATGCCGAGCATGCGCTTGATCCGATTTATGCGCGCAAGCTGGGTGTTAATCTAGAAGAATTGCTGATATCCCAGCCTGATACCGGTGAGCAGGCGCTGGAGATCGCGGACACGCTGGTGCGTTCCGGCGCGATCGATGTGCTGGTGATCGACTCGGTCGCAGCGCTGACGCCACGTGCGGAGATCGAAGGCGAGATGGGCGACAGCCTGCCGGGACTTCAGGCTCGTTTGATGAGTCAGGCATTGCGCAAACTGACATCGTCGATTTCCCGGTCGAACACGATGGTGATTTTCATCAACCAGATTCGGATGAAAATTGGCGTTATGTTTGGTTCTCCGGAAACGACGACCGGTGGTAACGCGCTCAAGTTCTATTCATCTGTGCGGCTTGATATCCGTCGCATCGGGTCGGTCAAGGATCGTGACGAGGTGGTTGGTAACCAGACCCGCGTCAAGGTGGTCAAGAACAAGCTTGCGCCGCCATTTAAGCAGGTCGAATTCGATATCATGTATGGAGAGGGTGTCTCGAAGACCGGTGAACTGATAGATCTCGGCGTGAAAGCCGGCATCGTCGAGAAGTCCGGCGCTTGGTTCTCCTATAATTCGGAACGGCTTGGTCAGGGCAGGGAGAATGCCAAGACCTTTTTGCGGGAAAACCCAAAATTTGCCAATGAGATCGAACTCGCGCTTCGACAGAATGCCGGTCTGATTGCGGATACCCTGCTTGAAGGCGGTCCGGAAGAGGATGGCGGTTCCGCACATGGTAGTGATCTCGATGATGCTGCAGAAGGCTGAGCCAAGTGGTTTCCGCAGGGCGCGTCAGAGACTGAACGGTTTTTCGGAAAGCGAGGATGAACGGAAGCCGTTTGTTTGATACCGCGTTTTCAGGAAGACTAGATTTATAGGGGTGGCTGATTGGGTCACCCCTTTTTATATCGGCATCTTTTTTTTTGCGCGTGTGAGGGCAGAAAATATTCAACCGTCAGATTGAGCTCCGCGGTGGCTGGAGGTTTCGTGCAGGACACCATCTTTGCATGAAAAGCTTGAACATCTATGTGGCAAACCAAGGTTAGTTTTGGTGTCGTCTCGGGAATGTTGCGGATTGGAGTCCGAAATGGGGTTGGCGGCGCTCTCAGCGGCCCATGGACAGGGCTTTTGCTCTCGTCTAAAAGCCGGCTGAAGTATATCTGCTTAACATTTCAGGAGCCTGCCAAACATGCTTGGCGTCAACGATATCCGCAGGACATTCCTAGACTATTTCGAGCGCAATGGTCATGAGGTGGTGGCGTCCAGTCCACTGGTCCCGCGCAATGACCCGACATTGATGTTCACCAATGCGGGCATGGTTCAGTTCAAGAATGTTTTCACCGGTCTGGAGAAAAGGGATTACAGTCGGGCAGCGACCTCTCAAAAATGCGTTAGGGCCGGCGGCAAGCACAACGATCTCGACCAGGTGGGTTATACCGCGCGCCACCACACTTTCTTCGAGATGCTGGGCAATTTTTCTTTCGGAGATTATTTCAAGGAAGAAGCGATCT